>NZ_FYAJ01000002.1:0-300000 GCF_900185625.1 Photobacterium andalusiense | reverse complement strand
TAAAAGTAAAATCAGCAGCTCTAATTATGCGAACTAAGGGTGATGCATCCCCTTATTATGCAAAAATCAGTCTTGATAGTGAAGGTATTTGCCCTTTCCGTGAAGAAAGTGGGCTGTGTGAAGTACATAAAGAGCATGGTCACAGACGTTTATCACAAACATGTCAATCCTACCCTCGTATTTCTACAATCCGCGGCAATAAGAAAGAACATAATTTATCTTTGTCTTGCCCAGAAGCTGCAAGACAAGTATTGCTTAACCCTGTATCCATGCAATTTCATCAAGAAAATACAACTAACGATGCATTTAAGGCTAACAACTATACTCGCCCTAATTGGCATTCTGAGGTTCAACAGTTTCTCGTCGACATTCTTTTTCTAAATAACATTAGTTTAGAGCAACGTCTTTTTTACATAGGAATGACATTACGTTTAATTGAGCCTCATAAAGATAACACAGAAGAATTACACAAAAGGCTACTGCTATGTTGCGAAGAAATTAATAATAGTAACTTCGATAAACTATACCGTGAGCAACATACTTCATCTGATATTTATGCGGGTCTATTGATTAAATTTTTTAACTTCCGTATAAATCTTGAATCAACTCGTAATTTCAAAGTAGCGTATACACGTTTTAATTCACTACACCAGCAACTAATTAAAGCACTAAGCCTTGCCAATAGTGATAGCCATAAACAAAACAAAATCCTTCAACATGGCTTCAACAATCACTACCGAGAATACTTTGCTAAGAATAGTCACATTTGGATTAACTACATTATTTATGTATTTTACCAAAATGACTTCCCGTCAAAATCTATGCAGCAAGTATTCAATGATTTAATCAGTGATTTTTTCATCATTCGTGGTGCACTATCAGCATTAGCTTCTATGCGCCCATTAACGGATGATGATGTAATTTTAGTGGTACAAACCTATCATCGCATTCGTAGCCATAATAAAGATTATATTAATAATATCAAAATGATTAGAAATGAAGTGGCCACAGATGAAAATCTACTTTCATTAATGCTAATCAAAACACACTAAAAATTACTATTTATTAGCGTAAATAATTAGCATTAATTTAAAATTCTTCTTTTTCTGTGAAAGATAATCGGTACTCAGTAGGTCTATTTATTAGTACCGATTATCAGGACAGAAACATATGCTAATTAAGAACACAAATAAATGGGATTTACGTGAAAGCGACATCACCCCTGAATCGGTGTATCACCAACGCCGAGATATTTTGAAGAAATTAGGTATTGCAGCTGTTGGCTTGCCGCTATCAACTAATGCCCATGCTGGCTTGTTTGATTTTATCTCATCGACAGAAGAACAAGCTGTTGATCATCGTCGCCAACTTAGCGGCAAACCGTCATCACTCTCGAACTCAACATTGTCGCTGACACCTGAAGATAAAGTACTTCACTACAATAATTTTTACGAATTTGGTACCGATAAATCATCCCCTGCTATACGGGCAGAGAAGTTTATCACTGATCCGTGGAAGGTCACTATTGATGGAATGGTAAATAAGCCCTTTAGCCTTGATTACGATGACTTATTTAATCAATTTACCTTAGAAGAACGTATATATCGTCTCCGCTGTGTTGAAGCCTGGTCAATGAATATTCCATGGATCGGTTTTAGTTTACGCGACATCATTAAAAAAGCAGATCCGCAGCAACGAGCAAAATATGTTGCTTTTGAAACTCTATACGATCCTAAACAGATGCCAGGCCAAGCCTCATCGCGTCTTGGCGGTGGGATCGAATACCCTTATGTAGAAGGTCTACGTATTGATGAGGCAATGCATCCACTGACAATGATCTCAGTAGGTTTATATGGCAAAACATTAGCCCCACAAAACGGTGCGCCGTTACGCTTGGTTGTGCCTTGGAAATATGGTTTCAAAAGTATTAAATCTATTGTGCGAATTCACTTAACCGATCAACAGCCACCAACAACATGGAACCGCCTTGCTGCTAGTGAATATGGGTTTTATGCTAATGTTAATCCTAATGTTGATCATCCTCGTTGGAGCCAAGCAAGTGAACGCTTTATCGGTCAAGGCAATGTATTTAGTAGTCGCCGTCAACCGACACAGATGTTTAATGGTTATGCAGAAGAAGTCGCTTCGCTATACCAAGGCATGGATTTAAAAAGGAATTATTAATGCTTACTCGAAATGTTCAACCATACCGTCTTACGCCCACACATATTTTGATGATTAAAGTCGTTATTCATGCTATTTCATTATTATTTGTTGCGCTGTTGGTTTATAACACACTTAATGGTGGCTTTGGTGCAGATCCCATCAAAGGTATTGAACATTTCACAGGCAAAGCAGGATTAAATACGCTAATCCTGACCTTATTATTATCACCACTGGCGAAGCGATATAAGCAAGGCGGATTAATTCGCCTAAGACGACTACTCGGACTATATACTTTCTTCTGGGTTGCATTACATCTTAGTGCCTATCTTGCACTTGACCTTAATTTTGATTGGGCACTATTAGGCAGTGAAATTGTTAAACGTCCTTATCTTGCGATTGGGGCGGTAAGTTGGATTATTCTGTTATTGCTTGCGTTAACATCCACAAAGTCAGCACAACGCCGTTTAGGTAAGTCTTGGCAAAAACTACATAATTGGGTTTATCTTACGTTGTTATTAAGTCCAATTCATTACTATTGGTCGGTAAAATCAGGTCTTGTTGAACCCACTTTTTACCTACTTATTTGCCTCTTTTTACTCTATTGCCGTAAACAAAAGCTAACAACTTGGCTTGCAAAAAAAAATATCATATCCCCTGTTAAGCCGATCTCGAAAACATTCTATCGCTAACTCTCACGAGTATTACAACCAAGATTATGCTTTACTTATTTTAACCAATAGATGCAAATGAGAATTATTTGCATCTATTGGCTTGCTTTGTTATAACTCTATTTAGACATTTGATCTTCATATAGGGACAGCTCAGTGATCAACTTTTTAACACCTTCATTTTCAACATCACTTTCTATAATCACACTTTCACTGTCCATGCTTGGTATTAGTACTAGTGCCCATGCCAGCGATAAATTTAAAGTCGTTACCACCTTTACTATCATTGCTGATATGGCACAAAATGTTGCTGGTGATGCAGCTACCGTTACTTCAATCACGAAACCTAATGCTGAAATTCATAATTACCAAGCTACTCCTGGTGATATTCGACGTGCGCAAGGCGCTGATTTAATTTTATATAACGGTCTTAATCTTGAATTATGGTTTGAGAAATTTTTTCACAACTTGCACGATGTGCCTTCAGTTGTGGTTTCAACCAATATTTCACCGTTAAATATCACTCAAGGTCCTTATGATGGTAAGCCCAACCCTCATGCCTGGATGTCACCAAAAAATGGCATTATTTACGTCGAAAATATTCGACAAGCATTGGTTAAATTAGATCCTAAAAACGCCGCAACTTATAACCGTAATGCAGCTGCGTATAAACAACAAATTCAACAAACGATTGAGCCTATTCGTGCTCAAATCGACCAAGTACCACCATCTAAACGCTGGTTAGTCACCAGCGAAGGTGCATTTAGCTATTTAGCGCGTGATTTTAATCTTAATGAACTGTTCTTATGGCCAATCAATGCCGATGCACAAGGCACACCACAGCAAGTTCGCCATGTGATAGACCAAGTTCGCGCTCATAATATAAATGCTGTTTTTAGCGAAAGTACGGTATCAGCCAAACCTGCAAAACAGGTCGCTAGAGAAACAGGGGCGCACTATGCTGGCGTGTTATATGTCGATTCATTAACTAATAACACAGGCCCCGTGCCAACGTACCTCGATTTATTAGCTGTAACCTCGACCACTATTGCACAAGGACTAAGTCAATAATGTCTGGATTAAACGTCGATAACATCACTGTTACCTACCGTAATGGCCACACTGCACTTCACAATGCCAGCTTTACTGTTCCATCAGGCTCAATAGCAGCCTTGGTTGGCGTTAACGGTAGCGGAAAATCAACGCTATTTAAGTCAATTATGGGGTTTGTTCCTGTTAGCCAAGGGACTGTCAGCATTATGGACATAGCGGCTAAACGTGCTTTGAAGCAAAACATTGTCGCCTATGTACCACAAAGTGAAGAAATAGACTGGAATTTTCCCGTTCTGGTTGAAGATGTGGTCATGATGGGGCGTTATGGCTATATGAATATGTTTCGCATTCCTCGTACAGTTGATCATCAACAAGTTACAGCAGCATTAGATCGAGTCAACATGCTGCCTTATCGAAAACGTCAAATTGGTGAACTTTCAGGTGGACAGCGAAAGCGCGTCTTTCTTGCGCGAGCACTAGCCCAAGAAAGTAACGTTATTCTACTTGATGAGCCCTTTACTGGCGTTGATGTACAAACTGAAGAGCAAATCATGGCATTACTACGCACGCTGCGTGACGAAGGTAAAGTGATGTTAGTTTCTACCCATAACTTAGGTAGCGTACCAGATTTTTGTGACCGTACTATTTTGATAAACAAAACAATTTTGGCCTCTGGGTTAACAAAAGATATTTTCACGCCTGATAACCTTAAACTGGCATTTGGCGGTGTACTAAGGCATTTCATTTTAGGTGGAAAAGATCTTCATCACGATGATGATCAACGTCAAGTAAACGTATTGTCTGATCATAAACGCCCTATTGTTATGTACGGCAATAGTTAAGGAATTGGCATGAATTATTTACTGGAACCCTTTCACTATAGTTACATGATCAACGCAATGTGGGTCAGCGCATTAATTGGTGGTGTGTGTGCTTTTTTATCAACCTACCTCATGCTTAAAGGCTGGTCATTAATTGGTGATGCATTATCGCATTCAATTGTTCCTGGGGTCGCTGGCGCATATATGTTAGGGCTTCCGTTTGCATTTGGTGCCTTTATTTCTGGCGGTTTAGCGGCTGCAGCAATGTTTTTTTTAAGTCAACGCAGTAAGCTAAAAGAAGATGCAATTATTGGACTTATCTTTACCTCCTTTTTTGGTTTAGGGCTGTTTTTAGTCTCACTCTATCCCACAGCCGTTAATATTCAAACTATTGTAATGGGAAATATTTTAGCTATAACCCCTATCGACACATTACAAATTGTTATTATTGGCGGTGTCTCTTTCGCTGTTTTATTGGCGAAATGGAAAGACTTTATGGTGGTATTTTTTGATGAAAACCACGCTAAATCAATTGGTTTAAATCCAACAGCACTAAAAATAGTTTTCTTTGCTCTTCTCAGTGCATCAACCGTGGCAGCATTACAAACGGTCGGCGCTTTTTTAGTTATTGCAATGGTCGTGATCCCCGGTGCAACCGCATACCTCTTGAGTGATAAATTTTCACAGGTGATTATCTACAGCGTAAGCCTTGGTTGTGGCTGTTCGTTTATCGGAGCGTATTTAAGCTATTTTCTTAACGGTGCAACTGGCGGTATCATTGTTTTATTGCAAGCTACGTGTTTTTTAGTTGCCTTCTTTTTTGCTCCTAAGCATGGAAAATTAGCCAGTATTCGCAATGCTAAACGTACATCCACCCAAAATGGATCAAAGATCAATACAGGAGTAACAATCCATGGCTGATTTATTAGATTTGCTGTATGCGCCTTTTAGTTTTACCTTCATGCAGCAAGCCTTTCTAATTGTGGTATTAGTCGCTATTCCAACGGCTTTACTATCGTGCTTTTTAGTCCTTAAAGGTTGGTCATTAATGGGAGATGCAATTTCACATTCAGTGCTC
Organism: Photobacterium andalusiense; assembly: GCF_900185625.1. GTDB lineage: Bacteria > Pseudomonadota > Gammaproteobacteria > Enterobacterales > Vibrionaceae > Photobacterium > Photobacterium aquimaris. The sequence goes on along the minus strand of NZ_FYAJ01000002.1, from coordinate 294,214 downwards.
CCTGGAATTGTAATTGCGTATGTATTAGCGATCCCTTTTACATTAGGGGCTTTTGGTGCTGGTATGTTTTGCGCCCTCGCAACAGGTTATTTAAAAGAAAATAGCCGTATTAAAGAAGACACCATTATGGGAGTGGTATTTTCATCGATGTTCGCGTTTGGTATCGTTTTAATGACCAAAGTACAGAGTAATATCCATTTAGATCATATTCTATTTGGGGATCCTTTAGGCGTCAGTTGGCGTGACATTAGTGAAGCAGCTGTTATTGCAATCGCTGTGATTGTATTTGCCATTTTTAAAGGCAAAGATTTATTAGTCTTTATCTTTGATCATCAACATGCACAAGCTATTGGCTTACCAACTAAAGTATTACATTACAGCTTATTGGCTTTACTTTCTCTCACTATTGTTGCGGCCTTAAAAGCTGTTGGGATGATTCTCGTTATATCAATGCTCATAGCACCGGGAGCCACAGCCTTTATGCTAACCCGCCGTTTTCAAACAATGGTGATATTGGCCTTATTAATTGCGGTCTCTAATGCGTTTATTGGCATTTATCTCAGCTTTTTTATCGATAGTGCACCGGGACCGACCATCATTTTATTATTAACAACCAATTTTATTGGAGTCTTTATCTATACCGCCATCAAAAATCGTTCTATCGAGCAGCAAAATATTAACGCTAGCCCAATTGATACTCAAATCACGTGATCTCTACGCCATAAATACAGTTTATTGGATTGACTAAGTTACTGAACACACAGACAATGCGAACTATTTTTTGCATCTACTTCTGCGGTTTACATGGAATTTGTCCGATGACAGTATCAACAACTCAGCCATTATCCTTACGTGATGATTCGATTTTTCGCCTTTTTTTGCGTTATACCTTACCCACTATTGCGGCGATGCTTATTACTGGCATCTATGTTGCCGTTGACGGAATGTTTGTTGGTCACTTTATCGGTGAAGATGGTCTTGCTGCAATTATACTTGGATACCCTATTGGCTCTATTTTATATGCCGTTGGTGCCATGATAGGTATGGGAGCATCTGCACTTGTTTCGATAAAAATGGGTGAAGACAATATTCAACAAGCTCGCCAAATAGTCGGAAATGCACTAACACTGTGCATTATTGCTGCTATTATTTTTTGTAGTTTCGGCTTGGTCTTTGGAAAAGATATTCTGATTTGGATTGGCGCCAAAGATCATATCTTAACCATGGCCACAGACTATCTATTTTGGTATTTCATCATGGGCAGTTTTGCTATTGTTTCAATGGCATTTTCTGCACTACTGCGAAATGATGGTCAGCCTAACCGTGTTACCTTGATCATGATTTTAGGCGGCGTACTTAACATCTTTTTAGATTGGTTATTCATTGTTGTTATTCCGTGGGGATTAACCGGAGCTGCTATTGCAACAATGTTATCGCAAGCGGTGACCTGCCTACTGTGTTTACAGCATTTCTTTTCTGATAAGACTCAATTACGTATTGGCTGGGATAGCCTTAAAATTAAACTTGATACTGTGTTACAAATCCTCAAATTAGGTACTTCAAGTTTATTAATGTACATGTACCTGTCAGTAGTATTAATTCTTCATAACAAAGCATTTTTGTTGGTTGGAAAACCGATACATGTTGCAGCTTATAGTATTGTGAGTTACACCGAAGCTCTGTTTTATTTGGTTTTTGAAGGTATAGCTTTAGGTACTCAGCCTTTAATTAGTTTTAATACCGGTGCTGGTCTTAAAGATAGAGTTAACAAGCTTCGTAAGCTTGCTTTTATAACCACCCTATTAATTGCGGCAATTGGCGTGATCACTTTATACAGTATTCCAGAAATCGTGGTGTATATGTTTGCAGGTGATAATCCAGTGCTCCAGCCTGTAGCAATTAACGGCATGTCACTGTACTTTTGGGGACTTCCTTTTGAAGGAGTATTGCTGGTTGGAGCAACTTACTTTCAGGCAATCAATATGCCCAAAGAAGCCTCACTGCTCACTGGTGGTAAATTATTTTTGATCTCAATTGCCATTTTTGTATTGGCTTATAGCGTGGGAGTTAATGGCGTTTGGCTAGCATTGCCACTTTGTAGCGCTGCGCTTACGTTATGGATGGTTTATCGATTAAAAAAACTCGCATAAACAGCTTCGATTAACAACAACCAACACAACAAACGTAATAAAGAAAACCGATAGCCTGTCTTAATAACAAATACAGCTATCGGTTTTTTATTGCTAATCAGCTGTAGCGCATATATTAAACTTCTGCGATAACCGCTTCTTTCTTTTCAACAAGATGACCTTCTGCGCCATGCATCCATTGAATAAGTTTATTTGAGAATAAAAACAGAATAATCGCTGAAACAACAGCTGCAATGGCAATACCCACAAAGATATGTAACGCACCTGCATCACCGACGTGTGAACCTATGATTCCAGCCACGTAGTTTGCTAATGCGTTAAACGCAAACCACACTCCCATTAATAACGAACACAAACGTAATGGTGCCAGTTTAGTTACCATTGATAAGCCAATTGGTGAAATACACAACTCACCTAAGGTATGGAAGAAATAGGCTCCCACTAGCCATGACATTGACGTTTTTACCGTTAAATCACCACCTTGCTGCATTGCTGCACCAATCATAAATAGGAAGCCAATTGCGAGGAATAACAATGCAAACACAAACTTTATCGGTGAGCTTGGCTCTTTTGGACCTAGTTTAATCCAAAATGCCGCAATAATCGGTGCTAGTGTAATAATGAAGAAAGGGTTTAGTGATTGGAACCAAGCCGCTGGCACTTCAAAACTGCCAATCATACGGTCAGTATATTCTTGCGTGAAAATATTCATCAGACCGCCAGCTTGTTCAAAGCCAGCCCAAAAAACAACAACAAACAAGCCAAGGAACATGATCACTTTCATACGATCCCGTTCAACTGCTGTTAATGGCTCTTTCTTACCCGATGCATTCTTAGCGGCATCACGTTTTGCTGCGGGCTCTATACCGATTTTACCCAATAGACGTTTAGCAAATACTAACTGTAAAAGTAAACTCATTAACATACCAATACCAGATGCTGCAAAACCGGCTTTCCAACCCCAGAAACTCACTGCAGTGCCTGCAATAACACCAGCAAGCAAAGATCCGAGGTTAATACCCATATAGAAAATGGTAAACGCACCATCACGACGATTATCGCCTTCAGGATAAAGATCACCGACCATGGTCGATATATTGGCTTTAAATAAACCATTACCAATAATCATCAAACCTAAGCCGCAATAAAATGCGCTCAATGCAAAAGTACCGACAACAGAGTTTGGTAGCGCAAGAGTAAATTGGGCAATGGCCATACAGATACCACCCAAAATGACGCAGCGGCGTTGGCCTAAGAAATTATCAGCAATCCAACCACCAATAAGTGGGGTTAAATAAACAAGACCTGTATATGTGGCGTATAGACTTAGGGCATCTTTGGTAGTCCAACCAAAACCGCCATTTATTGTTTTATCTGTTAAATACAATACAAGGATGGCACGCATGCCGTAATAACAAAAACGTTCCCACAATTCAGTACTAAACAACAAGAACAATCCTTTTGGATGTCCCATAAAAGTACTCATATCCCTACTCATAATTATTCCTTATTTGTAACTATTTATTCAACCTTTAAATACCCCTCAGTTATAAAGGACAACATAATATCTTTCAATAGCATGCACTCTCGATATATTACGTCATAGAGCTAACACCTTGAATAAACAAGAAACAAAAAATAGCCTCAAACAAGCTGAAACATTTTGTTACGACTATATATCAGCACAAAAAACCAATAAAACACCAATAATATGAAATTAATGACTACTATTTAATTACAAAGCAGATTAATACCGATTAATTTAAAAAAATCATTAGTCAACCCTACAGTCAGTAAGTTTTTAAAGCAAAATATTTCAAAAATAGCCACTAAATAATAACAATTACCATTATTTAGAGTTTAAAAGTAAAAAAATACCACTAAAACAAGATTAAACAACATGCATATACTATTCAATTGTAGTGTGTTTATTACTGATAAATATATTACCTCTAATGAATTTCACTCACTAGAGTAGCACCTTACTCTGATATAAGACCTAAAAGCAGAACAATGCGTAGCAATATTAAATAGATAAAATATTGCTATTAACGATATAATTACAAGCTCTTCTTATTCCACAGCGCACCGCTAACAAATAGTGCAATTTAATAACACATGCACATAGCGCATTTGAAAAATGAAAAGCATTCATTTTACTCATATAGCTATTAGTCATACTATGAACTCAAGGCAAACAGGCAGCATATTACGCCTAAGTTAGGTTTGATTTTGCAGCAATAAAAAAAGCCTACTTATTAATATAGAAAGTAATAATCAGCACCTCGATTCAACGCTTGCAAGGTTGAATGAACCGTACTCAATCATATAGCGATCAGCCATAACTGTTGATCACTGCATTCAAATTTTTAGTTAGAGGTAAGTATTATGACAATCCCAACAACTGGCATGCTTGAAGCATGGCGTGGCTTTAGTAAAGGTGAATGGCAAACTAGCGTTAATACCCGTGATTTCATTCAAACTAACTACACCCCTTATGAGGGCGATGAGTCTTTCCTTGCAGATGTAACTGATGCGACAACATCATTATGGAATGATGTTATGGAAGGCATCAAGCAAGAAAGCAGCACTCACGCACCGGTTGATTTTGATACTGACTTACCTTCAACTGTTACCTCTCATGGTGCTGGCTATATTAACCAAGATCTTGAAACAATTGTTGGTCTTCAAACTGATAAACCACTAAAACGTGCAATTATTGCCAATGGTGGTATTCGCATGGTCAAAAACTCATGTGAAGTTTACGGTCGTGAATTAGACCCAATGGTTGAAAAAATCTTTACTGATTACCGCAAAACACATAACAAAGCATGTTTTGACTTATACACTAAAGAAATTTTAGCTTGTCGTCGTTCTGGTATTATCACAGGTTTACCTGATGCTTATGGTCGTGGACGTATTATTGGTGATTACCGTCGTTTAGCACTATACGGTATTGATTTCCTTAAAGCGGATAAATTAGAACAATATAATTCGACGCAATCTTTCCTTGAGCAAGGCCAAGATTTAGAAAAAACCATGCGCCTACGTGAAGAACTTGCTGATCAAGTTCAAGCACTAGAAGACATTCGCACAATGGGTCTTGCATACGGCATTGATATGTCTATGCCAGCTAAAACAGCACAACAAGCGATTCAGTTTACCTACTTTGGTTACCTTGCTGCGGTTAAATCACAAAATGGCGCTGCAATGTCGCTTGGTCGTACATCAACATTTATTGATGTCTTTGTTGAGCGTGATATTGCTAACGGTTTAATCACCGAACAACAAGCACAAGAAATGGTTGACCATTTCATTATGAAACTGCGTATGGTGCGTTTCCTACGTACGCCTGAATATGATTCATTGTTCTCTGGTGACCCAATCTGGGCAACAGAAGCAATGGCGGGTATGGGTGTTGATGGTCGTACTTTAGTCACTAAGACCACATTCCGCTACTTGCATACATTGCATACAATGGGTCCTGCACCTGAGCCAAACATGACAATTCTTTGGTCAGAGCAACTGCCTATCGCCTTTAAGCAATACGCTGCTAAAGTATCGATTGAAACATCATCTGTTCAATACGAGAACGATGATCTAATGCGCCCAGATTTCGACAACGATGATTACGCTATCGCATGTTGTGTGAGCCCACAAATTGTTGGTAAACACATGCAGTTCTTTGGTGCACGTGCCAACCTTGCTAAAGCGCTACTGTATACCATCAATGGTGGTGTGGATGAGAAATCACAAGTACAAGTAGGCCCTCAGGTTGCAAAAATCACTGATGAAGTACTTGATTTTGATACCCTAATGCCTCGTTATGATGCCATGCTTGATTGGTTAGCGACTCAATATGTGACAGCTCTAAACATTATCCACTACTCACACGACCGTTACAGCTATGAAGCATCACTTATGGCATTAATGGATCGCGATGTACGTCGTACTATGGCATGTGGTATTGCAGGTCTTTCTGTTGTGGCAGACTCATTAGCAGCCATCAAGTTTGCTAAAGTAACACCGATTCGTGATGAAAATGGCGTTGCTATCGACTTCAACATCGAAGGTGATTACCCTAAATTTGGTAACAATGATGCACGTGTAGATGACATTGCTTGTGATCTAGTTGAACGCTTCATGAAGAAGATTCAAACTATGCACATGTACCGTGAAGCGATTCCAACCCAGTCAATTTTGACGATTACATCAAACGTTGTATACGGTAAGAAGACCGGTAATACACCAGATGGTCGTCGTGCTGGTATGCCATTTGGTCCAGGTGCTAACCCAATGCACGGTCGCGATGAAAACGGTGCGGTTGCATCACTAACATCAGTATCAAAACTACCATTTGCTTATGCGAAAGACGGTATTTCTTATACTTTCTCTATTGTTCCAAATGCATTAGGTAAAGATGAAAACACACAAAAGCAAAACCTTGCGGCATTAATGGATGGTTACTTCCATCACGAAGCTGCAGGTGCAGTAAACGGCATTGAAGGTGGTCAACACCTAAACGTGAACGTATTAAATCGTGATACATTATTAGATGCTGTTGAGCACCCAGAGAAATACCCACAGCTAACTATTCGTGTTTCTGGTTACGCAGTGCGCTTCAACTCACTGACTCGTGAACAGCAACAAGATGTGATTACACGTACATTTACTAGCAAAATATAAAGACGATAATAATAACGCTAACTACCAGCAAACAATAACAACCAAACAAAATGGCATGACTACCTAATTTTGTTTGTGATTTCAACGCCACTTAATCTGTCTCTTTCTCTTTGAAAGTATTTAAGTGGCGTTTTTTTTATCATAAAACACGCTATTTTTGATATGGAATAGACATTTTATAATTAATATATATATCAAATAATTTTACAGTGAGAATTATTTAAATTTTGTATACCATACAGGCATACAAAACCTTACTAAGAACCCAATGAGCGCTATATCCCCCAATAAAACGGTTTCACCTGCCAAAGAACCACTCTTTGCTATCAAAATTATTCCTGCAATCTTTATTATATTGTTGAGTACACTTTGTTGGCGTTATATCACTATTCCTATAGAGTTAAATATTGCTGCATTTCATACTGCGATTATTTTTATTGCAACGATTGTCGCTATTGTAACTAATGTATTGCCCACTGGTGCGGTTGCTGTTATCGGTGTTTCTGCCTATGCGTTACTCCATGCTGGTGGCGAAACATCCGCTAAAGCCGCGATCATGGCAGCGACCAGTAATTTTAATAATGTTCTGATTTGGCTAATTGTGATTGCATTTATGATTGCACGTGCCTTTGCTAAGACAGGATTAGGTAAACGAATCGCTCTCATTCTATTGAGTTGGTTTGGTCAGTCATCATTACGCATTGCTTATTGTTTAGGCATTGCTGATTTTCTTATCGCACCAGCAACACCCAGTAACACTGCTCGTTCAGCAATTATCTCCCCTATTGCCGATTCACTCGCGAAAGTCATTAATAAAGATGATCGTAAGTTGGGTCAATACCTAATTTCTTCGGTAAGTGCAATGAACGATGCTTCGGCTGTAGGTTTTCAAACAGGCTTTGCTGGTAACCTTGCTTTAGTCGGGATTGCCGCTTCGGTTGCGAATATTAATATAACATTCAGTCATTGGGCGCTTTATTTGCTAATGCCTGCTGCCATTTTACTATTAACCATCCCTTTTATTTTGTTTAAGTTTATCAATCCAGACACTAAACATACGCCACAAGCACCAGCTTATGCAAAACAAGCTTTACTGCATTTAGGTCCTGTCAGTGTTGCTGAATGGAAGCTAATCGCAGTATTTATTGGATTAATTATAATGTGGGTTGGCGGACAATCGCTGCATTTACATGCAACCACCGCGGCATTTATTGGCTTATCTGCTCTGTTGATATTAGGAGTGTTAACCTGGGATGATGTTAAATCAGAAAAAGGGGCTTGGGATACACTGATTTGGTTTGCTGTATTGATGGGAATGGCGAGCCAACTGAAGACACTCGGTTTCACTACATGGGTCGGTCATGGCGTATCAGATTTAATCAGCCAATATATGGGCCATGCAAGTCCAACCGTTATTTTAATCGTTATGATGATTTTTTATCTGATCACTGCCTACTTTTTTGCATCAGGTACCGCCAAGGTTGTTGCACTAGGTCCGGTAATCATTGGCTCATTAATCGCGTTAGGAGTTAATCCACTTATTTCAATTTTAGCGGTTGCAGGTATTACCAACATAGGTTGTAACCTCACCACCTATAGCCATGCGCGCAATCCATTGTTAATGGGTTACCAATATCATAATGATAAACAATGGATGGCAATTGGTTTGATTATCTCTGGTGGTGGCGCAATTATCTTTATGACCACAGGAATTATTTGGTGGTCTATTTTAGGCTTAATGTAATCATATAGAATACTTCGATAAATCAAATCAGCCGCTGCAAATACCACTTGCAGCGGCTGATTAATTTTAGCCTATTACTCAGGTTATTAATTTTATATAGTGGTCGGTTTATTGCGCTGTAAAGTACGAAATTCATGCTTAGCTAAATGGCTGTCCATCGAGGCACGTAACAACTTATACAATAAAATTGAGCCGTCTATTTCTTCTTTACGGTTAGTCAAACTTTCAATGTTTAATCCTAACGGAAGATCATATTCAACCACCGCATCTAAAATCTGATTAAGGCTGTTACAGCACATTTTAATAGATTCATGTAATGGGTTAGATGCATTAAGAATACGCAAACTTGTTGCTTCTGGCACACTCACGCCAAGCCACTCAATAAACTCTAATGTTTTGGCACTGCCGCATGGCGAAAACGTCAATAGAATTCGCTGTGGTTTAATACCATCTTGCTTACATTCAATCGCGTAACGCGTCAGAATATCAATGGTTGCTTGAGTGTCGTATATCGCTTGAGAAATAAAGAAATTACAGCCCTGTTGATATTTTTCTATTAAACGGGCATGTTCATTGCCTTTTTTAGCATGGCGTTCAGCTATCATTATGCCGCCAGTAAAAAAGTTATTGTTATTTTCAGCCAGTGCTTGATAAGCAGCAGATAAGGGTAACGACACCTCATTTTTAGCAGATGGACTGCCCACCAGCACAATGTCACGTACTTGGTACTCATGCCAAGCTTCATTTAACCACTCATCAAATGCATCGGTTTCTGATTGAACGACACTTTTATAAGTAATTACAGGTCGGCCAGTTTTCTTATTTAATAGTGATGAGTAATAGCGAGGGTCATGCGTTGATTTAAATGGGAATGGGCGTGGTTTTTGAGTACGCGAAACTTCATCTTGAATGTCGTAAACAATCAGACCATCAATCGCAAGATCTTTAATACGATTCACTAAACGATCTGCAATGCCCTCCACTTCCTCTAAAGGAGTGCTGGTTTTAGGTGGTGTTGTACCAATAAAATATACACCACGGGTAATATCGTTATACCGTACCCGTAGTTCTGATTGTGCTTGTGTCGTTTGATCTAGATTTACCATTAATAATCACTTCCATGTGTTGTAGTAGACGGTAAGCAAAGCCTTTATTGATATCCCGCCGACTATGACAAATACTGCTTAACAGTTGCTAAATAACACCTACAACCGCTACATCCTTGGGTTAAAACGATAACAACGTTCAACCAAATACTAATTACATTGGCAGCAAATTAGCTACTTTTTTATAAAAGATTATTTACTTGTACCTAATCAGCACGCAGAAATCAAAATATATTAGCTATATTTTCAATAATATAATCTTGCCAGCAGACTTAGTTTATCCATACTAAACACGCTGTTGAGTTATTATAGAATTAATGATCATTACTAATTAATCATGATAGTTTTCATCTACCAGCCTTCATCATCTTTAACCAAAACTGTTGCTGGCAGCGATTATAAAATGATTTTTTAGATAATGTGATTACTTCAACAGGATCAGTAATAACGTGGTAATGGATCCAACATTTCGGACAAACATTGTCATCGATAGTTACATCATCATATTCAATGATATACCTAATTGTCACACCATCAGTAAAGTCATAGTCTGTTTGCTTTCGAATAACATCAATATTGTCATCAGAATAGGAACAATCAACTGTCGAATAACAATGAATAGTTGTACCAGTGTTACCACTTTGTTGATGGTGTTCGATGGCCGCTATATATTTAAATAGTGAATGTGGCATATATGTCCATAAAAATGTAATTTATAACAAAAATAGTTGCTGGATAGCGATCCAGTTAGCAAAAATATAATGTATACTAGCGGCAACTCAATACCTATTCATCGTAAACACTACGATTTAGTGTATTGCGAGTGTAAATACAAAGGTAATGACATGAATTTAAACCAAGAGCTTCAAAATCTTAACAACCGTATGGACAAGTGCCAGCGTAAACTTGCTGCTGCTATTCAACGTGATGATAAAGTTATCATCAAGCAGTTTAAAGATGAGCTTCTTAGCCTAAACAAAAAAGCGCAAAACGTTAAACACCGTAAGTCATCAGAAGTGAGTGGCAAAAGTAAAGATATTAAATCTCTTGCTTTCAATCGCGTGTTAACTAAAGCAGAACAAGCAGATATGGGTAAACTGAAAAAATCAGTTAAAGACCTTGTCGTTGTTCACCCAATGACGGCATTAGGCCGTAGCATGGGCATTAAAGCCGTTACGGGCTACGCACCAAAAGCATTCTAATTATTGCTTAGTCACATTATTGACTAAACAATAATGGCCGAATCGGCATAAAAAGATCGTCTAATGGCGATCTTTTTTTATGTAAAAAAAACAGAAAACCTCAACATTAGCGCTCATTGGTGCTAAATATGAGGTAAAATCTATTCTTTAATTGCTACTTGGACTTACCAATGGAAAAATTAATGCCGTATATGGCAAAATTCGCGTTTGGCTTATCAATGCTCATGTTTGTCGTTGGTGGTGTTTTAGCGTTAATTGCATTGTATAACCACGTTTGATTACAACCGTAATCCGCCATCAATTTCAAGTACCCTGCCGGTGAAATAATCATTTTCAATAATGTATCTCACCGAATGGGCAATCTCGGTTGGCTCGCCCAAACGTGCTAATGGCACCATTGATAACATTTGCTCAAGCTTGTCATCATTAATTTGCATTGCCATTGGGGTATCAATAAGACCAGGCGCAATAGCGGCGACACGAATGCCGTACTGACCTAACTCTCTCGCCCAGCCAACTGCCATAGTGGTTACAGCAGCTTTAGATGCTGCATAGTTTGTTTGACCTATATTTCCGGCACGAGCAGCACTTGAAATATTAATAATAACGCCTTGGGTTTCATTCTCAATCATCCACTTAGCAGCTTCTCTGCCGCATAAGAATGTACCGGTTACATTAACATCCATCACGGTTTGGAACTGCTCTAAAGACATTTTACTGATGCCTGTTTGGCTCTTTTGCACCAATAAGCCATCATCAAGGATCCCTGCATTATTAATCAGCACATCAATATGCTCAAAATCTTCAATAATATTCAAAAAAGCCTGTTCTACTTCAGCTTCATTAGTGACATCAGCCTCATAAATTCGTGCCATGCTATTGAGCATATGGCATTGATCTTGTGTTTTCCGTAACCCTGCCGTATTCACATCAATTAAAGCAAGTTGTGCTCCCATCTGCGCAAGCGTCACAGCCATCATTTGACCTAGCCCTTGACCGGCTCCTGTAATGACAACAACACTATTATCAATGTTCACGTTAATTTGCTCCTAAACTTGTTTATAAAATATTCTAAAGACACTGATTAACATTACTAACGACAAAAACAGAGAAAACACAACACCGTTTAATTCTGATTATAATTAGACTAAATCAGCTAATGGATTTTGTTGCTGGTGCCATAAAGGTGTAAATAAACAATCGACAAGACGTGTATCTACGTCCGAAAGCGTTTTATATAACCACTTAGGCTGATTATCTTTCTCTATAAGTCGTGCTCTAACACCTTCTTTAAATTCTCCCAACAAACCACAGCGAACAGACAGTGATAACTCCATTAAAAAACAGTCAGCCAAACTGGCTTGTTGATAGTGCTGCATTTGATGGAAACAAATATGGGCAGATAGTGGACTGCCTTCAATCAATGTTTGTTTCGCATTTTCAAGCCAAGATCCCATGCCAGAAATAGCCTCAATTTGTCCATAAACAATATCAAGTGTTGGCGCAACACACGCTGCTTGAATTTGAGGGAAATATGGGATCATTTGACTTGGCGGGCGTTGTCTTTCTGAATCCGTTGCTATAGCTGTCAATATTTCACTAACAACAGCGCTAACACCGTCTTGTGCAATATTCTGCCAAGGATAATGTTTTAGCTGCTTAATTAAACGTTCACGATCTTTATCCACAATAAGATGATCTGCCATCGCAAGATCTAACGCATCACTGGCATTAACATCGGCTCCTGTTAGACCAAGAAACAAGCCAATCCCAGCAGGCAACTGATTTAAAAACCATGTCGCACCAACATCAGGATAAAGACCAATCTTCATTTCTGGCATCGCAAGGGAAGCTGAAGGCGTCACAACTCGATGACTCGCTCCAATAAATAATCCTAGTCCGCCTCCCATAATTAAGCCATTTCCCCAAGCAATAATAGGCTTAGGATAATGATGAATTAAATAATCACAGCTATATTCAAGCGTAAAATAATCAATTAAAAATGGTTTAGCTAAATAACTTTGTTCAGTATTAGTTTGATGAATATAATCATCCATTGTCGCAGCAACACTCTGATTAATAGCTGTTACTGCAGGATCATTTTCTAATGCATAATAAAGCGCGCGAATATCAGCACCAGAACAAAACGCCTTTTCACCAACAGCTTGAATAATGACACTCACTATATTTTCATCATGTTGCCAATGTAATAGCTGCTGCTGAATCGTTTTTAGCATCGTCAAGGTTAATGCATTGAGTGATGATGTATTATCTAACTCCAATACACCTATTGCATGCCCACTACCACAACGAATTTCAAGTATATTTACTGTTCCAGTCATCCATAAACCTCTCGATAAGAATCCATTTATTTAGCAATAATATGCTCTTTATAGCCTCTCGCTTACTGATTGTTAACAAAAAGTGTTGAAAACAGAGTTTCCATTTTTATAACAATGACATTGATTACTAACATATCACTTCTATAAATCTATCATGATACATATTAACAATCACTATCATGCCGAAGACGAACCTCTGCCTCAAGCTCAGTTACTGCATCCCATAACGATTTTTCACGTATTCGTTGACGCTCTAAATTAGTATTAATACCCTCAATAATATTTTGCTCCATCGGGCCTAAATAATTATCTGCAGTATCAGCAATAATAACGCGAAACTCTTCCATCGTAGGTAAACGATTATTTGACTCTTCAAAATCATCAAAGATAGCATTCACTTTTCCTGACATTTCTTGTTTGATCTTTTTAAATTCTGAATTATCCATATCACCCTCCAACAAATTCACAATAATGATAGTCAAAAATGATGTTTAAAAAGCGATTGTTCTGTCTTATTTATTGTATTAACCTCTCAAAAACAAACTGCAAATATAAAATATTATTCTTATCAATTAACACAATAAATATAACAATATTCATCTACACTGTAGCTAATAATCGTTAATTTATTAATCAGTATAGTTGTCATACATGATATAAAAATTAAAATTCAGCGACAAAAGTAAGGATATAAGACTGCATTGAATACTTTTAATAACATTATCCTCTCTTACCTTTGTTTGCCATTATGCTTTTGCTATACGGCGACTATTGATGCAGCAACAATTACTCAACAAGACACCGGTACTCCTGAATATCCCCATCAAAGTGATACCGTAATTAATGACTTATCGCATCCCCTACCAACTGACAATAACAATGCTGACAACAGCTCACAAACGATGCAGCAATGGGTAGATAGTTCCCAACAATCCATTTGTGACTCAGTACATGATATTGGAAAGTATATCGATCACAGTCTAACCAAAGAAGATGATCGAGCTAAACTAACCAACCGCAGCTACCTACGTATTCGTCATCGATCAGTTTACTCACATCGAGGAAAACTAGAAAATGACTTCAAGGTCTACTTTAAGCTCGATTTACCGCATGTTAAACGTGATTGGAAATTGATCCTCGACTCAGAACCAAGTGATTACGATAGTCTTGAAAGTAAACAGCGTGGTATTGCAGCTGGTAGTAAAACTCAAACAGGCGATACAATTGGCGGATTTAGGTTACAAGATGCACGGTTTGGCAACTGGACATCTGATTTTGATATTGGTATCAAAATAAAACTCCCGCTTGATCCTTTTACCAAAGCTCGCCTGTCTCGTGTTGATAGCATTAGTCAAAATTGGACCACCCAATTTGACCAAGAGGTCTTCTATTATCATTCAAAAGGGCTTGGTACACTTACTCAAATGAGTGGCTTTTATGCTCTAACACCTAATAAAAAAAACATTTTTAGAACCACAACCAGTGCGCAATATTTACAACAAGATGATAAATGGGAACTAGTACAACAATTCAATATTTATCAACGTGCAACTGATAAAGATTTATTTGAATATTCAATGGGAATAAGTGCAGATACCGATGAAATAAAAGAAGTGACTAACTATTGGATTTCCGCAGAATGGAAACGTCGAGTATATAAAAACTGGCTTTATCTTGCAGCTCGGCCACAACTTGAATTTCCACGCGATTACAATTATCACGCGAATCTTGGCATTATGCTTGAGCTTGAAATGTTCTTCTCTAAAAACCGTAAAATTGATGAATTAGGCCGTTATATTCCAAAACCGGTAAAGCAACGGACCCAAACTCATCAATAATACATAATATCCTAAGACATAACGTTTACGAGACGTTATGTCTTAACAATACATCCATTGCCACTTAGGTTACTTTTGTTGATGTGAAATTGGCATTGTATCGTTGATTTTTACTGGCCCTAAACCAATAACACAACGCTTATAGCCTTGCTTCCAACCTTCGACATACCGCATTTTCTCAACGCCTCTCATGTCATCAAGGATCATTTTTGACGGCTGCCACTGATTATTCAAAGCATCTTTACAACCATCATTATAACCATGCTGAATAAATTGTTCAGTGAGGGTTAGTGGCTTGGTGATTTGGATTGACGTCGTTTTTTGCGCTGGTGTTGTAGAAGGTGTCGAGGTTAAAGATGCTGTACTACACCCCGATAAAAGTGCAACTACACCAACCATCATTAATGAGTAACGCATACCTTTCCTTAAACATAAATTTCAATAATTAAGGTTAAGCATACTCTTATATCGCTTAATGGAATATTAATATTGGTTGTGACACGCTGCCACAACCAATTTGACTCATATCAAGCGCGAGCTCTACGCTATTTTTACTTTATCGACAATAAGGTTATTTACCCACATCATCACAAATAAAACTATCAATGTGCCGATAAACGTTGTCACTCCGTACTGTAAAGATAGCGTACTAAGATCAGTCAAGGTTGATGAAATCAATGTGCCTGAAGAAAACTCTGATAACACAATCATATTAATCACACTTAAACCTGAAAATAAGCTCAGCATGCACAATGTCATCATTGATTGTCTTTTAATGGTAAATAGCTTGTTGCTACGGCTACCTTCATACAACAGTTTTTGCCCTAAAGAATACGATACAAACAATAATAAGGTGCTATATCCAAGCGAAAACATAAAAATAGAAATCGGATACAACGCTTTACTTGAGCCTAATAAAAAAACAAATTTTGCCGCTTCTAAGGCACTGAAAAAAACAATTGCCGCGAGAGTGTAAAAGACTGCTCCACGAATAAGTCGATCTTTGTTCATTTTAATAACCCTACCAAAACATCACTATAAGACAGGTTGACTAAATGCGTTAATTTGGTCTAACCACCCTCGCCTCATTACCGTTACAAAAAAGCGCCGAATCATCAGCGCCTTGTTAAACATTATCACAATCTTATCGATTAGGTGCGGTATAACACTTTGATAATATGGTAACCGAATTTAGTCTTAACTGGGCCGATTGGCTCTAGCACTTTACCGCTAAATACCGCTTTATCAAACGCTGGCACCATCGCGCCTTTTTTAAATTCACCTAAATCACCACCTCTTTTACCTGATGGGCAAGTTGAATACTTTTTAGCAAGCGTCTGAAATTTAGCACCTTTTTTAAGCTGCGCAAGGATATCGTCTGCTTGTTCTTTATGTTTTACTAAAATATGGAGTGCTGCTGCTGTTGAAGCCATGCTAATCAACCTATTATCGCTATACTATGAAGGTTTAACTTATGCGGGGATTATCGCATTAGTTATTATAAAACGCTAATGGCGAGCGTTATATTGTAACTGTTACTGAAAGCATAACGAGCCCTAACCACTTCATTATAATCAATTAGTTAATAACCTAGTGACAGCATAAGATATCCTAATTCTATTCTCATGTTAAAAGTTAGCAGATAGTTCATTAACGCAGTTAAGATACGACAGAATCGCTTGGTGATCACAAATGAGTTAGCTGAATAACTAACTCACTTGTGGACACAGATTCAACGATGGAATGAAAAGTTTCAAGCACTAAATCACTTTTGAATGCTTTTTAGATATTTGTCACCTCATGAGTAGAAATGATTACGGTCTATCATGTCCTCTAAATGGATCAGCTCTGTATTCATACCCTGTAAGGGTAATGTATGTCAGTGGTTTTGCTGCCTCTTAGCTTTATCGATCAATCTCTTAGGGCTAATTTTTATTGGTCCCCATTCAATATCGCCAATTTTTATTGCGCCTCCGAAAAGCTCAAACTCATCATCACCTTGAATACTTTCAATCAACAATAGTTGGTTTTTTTGCATGTTAACCGTGTTCTGTAGTGATTGAATTGTTGCATTTTTAGCTCAATAAACGCAATTTTCATTTCTAATTGACTCTTGAAATGATTAACTTGAGATTGCAATGTGGTAATCATGACCCGTTGCTCAACGGATAGAGATTGAGTAGGTGCCGGCAAGAACTCTGCGTATGGTAGAGCAATATATTGAGAGAAAAGAGCTTCTATCTCATGGAACATTTTCTCTGTATGTTCAGATGAAATGACAACTTGTGTTTCATCCCCTTCATGATTTACTGAGATCAAGGCATTTATACCAAAATTTTCCAGGAACTCCCCAAACCAAATTAGATATTGAGAGCAGATATTTTGGTATTCTTTGGGGAATTTGAATGTTTTTAATAAAAATGAATTTTGGTACTCTTTTCTAAGAGTCTTTAAAGTAGATTCATAACACTTTAAATAACAAGTTTTCATTTCTAAAAGTTGATCACTGATAAGAAGATCATCTTGAAGATTTAGACTCGTGTTAAGTGTAATTTGAGGTATGCCATCTACCCAACCTTCCAAATCATAATTTACATCACCGTACCAAGCTGCGATTGGGGATCTCGACTCACTTATTATATCGCAAAACCTTTCTACAAATACTGAGGGGGAAAACACTTCCGCCCAAGCAAAATAAGAAAAAACACTTTCAAAACAAGCCCTTGAAACATCCTTATCTAACCGCAGTCGCACCATATCTATGGAAGGAATATCCTCATCAATGGAAGGTTCTTCATATGTAATCTCTAAAGGCGTTGGAACTTCGATGTCCTTCAACTTAGAACTAGTGAACCGATCAAAATTCTCTTTGCTAATAAAATCTAAGTGATAAAGAACTATACTATCAGATGATTCCTCAATAATTGATTCGTCAGCAAACATCACTTTAGCGCCCATCAATACTTCAACCTGATCACCATTAAAGCGGTAGCTAATCTCCATATTTTTCTCTACTTAACTTTTAAATTCCATTATTATTTATAAATCGTCGTATCTAATGATAAGCATAGGACTGCCACATCTTTACTTTGAAAATTCAACCCGCTGAAAGTAGATTCCCTATCGCCCTCACTATGGGTGTCCTGTCTTTCCTTGCTAAAGGGTGAGCAACGCAATACCTAAGTTACCGCATAACCACCTTAAACAGTTAAACCAGCGCATAGTAGAAATGCCACGCGTACCGAATCACTTTTGAACAATTTATTATATGCCTAACCGCAATTAGCTACGATATAATCAACTTTTTTAACAACCTTTCTCCATTGAGATGATGTAAACTCTTGCTCTTCTAGTTCAGTTAGAAATTTTTCAAATTCCTTTTCTAGCTGATTTAGAAACTTTGTTGCGTGAATTACCTTCGTATCTACGCAAACAATCGGTAACGAGAGATCTCTACGAATACGCCAC
Source organism: Photobacterium andalusiense (assembly GCF_900185625.1). GTDB lineage: Bacteria > Pseudomonadota > Gammaproteobacteria > Enterobacterales > Vibrionaceae > Photobacterium > Photobacterium aquimaris. The sequence goes on along the minus strand of NZ_FYAJ01000002.1, from coordinate 275,678 downwards.
CCTCCAGTAGTTTCCGCTTGATGTAGAATACCGCAGCGAATGTGTTTATAAAAATCCGCTCCAAGTCCGATAAAATCAGTCAAATGATGTGATGTGGAAAAGAATTCCTCGAAAATCACGCTCCCTGACCCATGAGTTTTCTTCCATCCACGTTTTAGTGAAATTAGAGATTCAATAACTAAACACGATACTGCCATCATACTAAAGCCGTGCTTTGATTCATTGTTCTTGAATGGTTCAAAATATCTTTCTGAATAGCGATGGCGTAGAACAGTTATAATTTGAGCCTTATCCTGACTATCTTTTAATTGTTGCCAATCCTCTGATGAAAAGGATGACGATAATTCAACTGACATAAAGTCCTTATTACTACATGACATATAACACTATGTTAAATTGCTAGCCACCAATAGCCGAAAGTAGGACAGAAACAACAGACGCGATACTTCCTGCATGAGGCAAAGCTCCCAATAACGTCTTAACTACTGCTTTACTTGGCGTTTATAATTGAAATTGAGCTTCTACAGCATCAACAACCTCGAGAGCTTCTTGCTTTTCAGGTATATCTTTTTACAAGTCTTTCGATTTCGCTGCGAAGTAACTCAATATGCTCTGTAACTTCAGAGTAATGATTAACTATATTTGTCGAGTTATCTACAGAGTTGTTATTTACTCTAGCATTATCGCCGTTGAAGTTATAAGTATCGCTTTTTTAGCTTCTGGAATACCTAATTTCTGAACTTTCATTTGGTAATGTGCGGGTATTGTGTGAAACTTTTCATTGTAACCAGGATCGATAACCTTAAACGTTTCCTCACCACCGTTAGACATTGACCTTTGAATAAGATCATTTGATTCAATTAGCACATTTGACTGCATCAGATAAATGCTCTTATCTTGAATACTAGCTTTCAAGTCCGAGTGCTCCTCACCATTTATTTTAATAATTTTTATACGGTCGGTCATCATTTTTTGAAATGCATACCTCCTCCTGCAATTTAGCAGCTAATTAATAAGCATTCTTACTTCCATGCGAAATAACGTCCTTAAAATACCACAACAATAATCATTTTAATTCATAAATATCATAAACTTGGTTTCACAATTTTGTTTCAAAATGTTTATTTTAAATGTAGGAAATAAGAAATGTATTTAATCAGCCTTATAGAAGCAAACATGGGACAGCCATATTTTCCTGAAGACTATCAGTAAACTAATCTACTAGTGTTTGAGCATTAAAGAAGCCAGTGAAAATAGCTCTACAACGCGCGGATGGTAGATTCCCTATCGCCCTCACGGGCATTCACTGTAGGGAATGACGGAATTTGAACACGGGCATGTATTGTGGCTTAATCAACTTTACTATTGCTAAAATGAAACATGGGACAACCATATTTTTATAAGGACTATCCGTAAACTATTTAGCCCATGTTTGAGCATTAAAGAAGCCAGCGAAAATAGCTCTACAACGCGCGGATGGTAGATTCCCTATCGCCCTCACGGGCATTCACTGTAGGGAATGACGGAATTTGAACACGGGCATGTGTTGTAGAAAGTGACGGAATTGGGACGCGGGCATGTGTTGTAGGAAGATAGAGTGTAGACTCAGGCATGTGTTGTAGGAAGATACAGAGTGTAGACTCGAGCATGTATTGTGGCTTAATCAACTTTACTATTGCTAACTTAACGTTGTAATAAAACGACTAAACCTAGTTTCAGGCATCTTAAAAAGACACTTTTATGCTTTTAGCGACAGTAATTGTCGCTGAAAGCACTTTATAAATTTATAGCATTTAATATACTAAACTTAATAACACACTGATTATTATTAATTTATAATTAGTATTTATTTAGTACATTAATATATCACTATACTAATGGCTAATTTCCAAATCGATGTCTAAGTGTTTTGTAACTGCATGCCTCTAAGGGTTCTTGCCCTGTCGCCTTACGCTTGACGTTTAACTCATCCAGTTGTTGAAGAAAATCACGATACGCATTCATATATTTTACTCTTTTGAACTTAAACGTATGTTCACGCACCACACGTTTAAGTATGTCATTCATTTCAGGATGCAATTTTATTTCTTTATTCCCCTTATCATCATGACGCATGAGTAATGATTTTTTCTCCCAACCACTTTCCACAAACACTTTCATCCAACGTGCCAGGCTTCGATAACTTGGCGATGCTGTATCTTTGATTTGCTGTGCTTTTGCAACAATGTAAGGGTCAAGCCACTTCGGAGTATAAGCAGGGAAACCTTCATCTATAACACCAAGTACATATTGATACCGTCTTTCCATTTCTTTATGGGCTTTATCATCGAGTTTATCCCTCGAAATTACTTCTCGTTTTTTTAGTGGCTTACCAAATAAGATTGGTGGTAAATCATCAACTTGGGTTACTTTTAATTTCTTCGTTGCCACAAACATCTCAATCTGCTTTTTAGTAAAAATAAAATTCCCACCACTCTCGACATCTTTGAGATGAACATTCGGCCCTTTGAGATCGCTAACCTGCAAGAATGATGTTGTATCACCACGGAAGTTTTTCACGAATACCAATTTAGGATCTCGAAAGTTCATGCGCTCTCCTGTTGTTCTGGGGTTCACCCTATTTTAACAATCTCAAATTCATCAAAATTTGTTCATTTAGGGTGGTAAAATGATTAAATTAACATTATGTTTATTAAGTCTAGACCCTATTTGAACATTTGCCATGAGTAAAATTGGATACGCACGAGTATCAACCCAAGAGCAATCTTTAGCTATTCAAGTAGATGCTTTAAAGAAAGCTGGTTGTAGTAAAGTCTTCACTGATACTGCTTCAGGATCTAACCCTAAACGGAGTGGTTTTATTGAGCTTCAGAACTATTTAAGGGCTGGCGATACTTTAGTGGTTACACGGATTGATCGCATCGCTAGGTCGGTGCTCGACTTACAACAACTTGTTACTTCTTTGAAAGAGCAAGAAATAACTTTATCTGCACTTGAGCAACCAATATCAACGGACTCAGCTTCAGGAAAAGCGTTCTTAGATATGTTGGCTGTTTTTGCTGAGTTTGAGCTTAATATCCGTAAAGAAAGGCAGATGGAGGGGATTGCAGCAGCTAAAGATGCTGGCAAATACAAAGGGCGTAAGCCGATATCTTCAACTATTCAAGATGAAGTTTTATCGCTTTATGACAAACATACTTCCATTACTACCATTGCGAGACAGTTGAAGATCTCAAGAAATACCGTTTATAAAGTCATACGAAATCGCTAACAAACTTTTGTCGAGTAGACGACACTTGTTACCAAGTGCCGCCCCTCTAAGAACCGTACGTGCAACTTTCACTGCATACGGCTCAAGCCTCCACTAAGGCATCATTGATACCCAGCAACTTAAAACGAAGTCAGGACAGGCTCTTTCCAAGAGTTACGAGCTAGCCTTTTGGGTTTTCTCATCGCCAAGTATTCTTGGTATTGAGGGTCAAAAGGGGTCGCTGCACTCCTAATTTTCACGTGTCGTTCGATAGGCACTTTCGCTATTTGGAATAGATTGAAGTGACAGTCCATGTTCATGACTTTCTGCCAACCGTGAAATTGCCACTGGCCTTTACGATTGAGGAAGTACTTATGAACAACCCAGTCTTTGGACTTGGTTGGATGACGTCTAACTGCCCAGTGCCATAACGCTTGGAATAGTTTGTGGCCGACATACCCGAATATTTGTTTAGCAACACAATGGCGATAGTAATTCGCCCATCCCCTGAGTTTCGGATTTATCAACTTGATAAGATCGTTAACAGGGATGGTTGCGTGCTTTTTGATGAGTTCTCGTAGATTTCTCAAAAATAACAACGTGTTGGATTTGCTCGGCTTGATGAGCAATTTCCCTTTGTACTTCCTGTGATTGAAGCCTAGAAAGTCAAAGCCGTCATCAATATGAGTGATCTTCGTTTTCTCTTCGGAGAGGGTTAACCCTCTTTCTGCCAGAAAATCAGAAATCAACGGTTTGATGTCGTTCACGAGCACTTCCTTTGAAGAGCAGGTGACCACGAAATCATCTGCGTAACCAATAAAGTTAGCTCTAGCACTCTTTTTGAGCGCAGTGGATTTTATGTACTGCTCTAGCCCTGCGAGAGTCATTAACATCAAGGTCGGAGATATGATTCCGCCTTGTGGTGTACCCTCATCAGTATCATAGAACAGACCTTTGTCCATAAAGCCAGACTTTAGCCATTGTTCCAACATTCGCTTATCTACAGCGATGTTATCAAGAAGCCATTGATGGCCGATCTTGTCGAAACAGGCTTTGATATCCCCTTCAAGTACCCATTTGGCTGATTTCTTTAGAGCCAAACATTTGAAGCATTGACTGACTGCGTCAGCAGTACTGCGATTAGATCTAAATCCATAACTATTGGGGTCAGCAAGTGTTTCAGACACAGGCTCTAGTGCTAGTAGGTGGAGTGCTTGTTGCGCTCTATCAACCATGCATGGAATGCCTAATGGCCTGAGTTTGCCGTTCTTTTTGGGAATGTAGATGCGTTTAAGTGGTTTCGCTTTATAAGTCTTGCGACTAAGCTGATTGACTGCTTTCATACGGCGTGCATCTGTGTTCCAGATGACACCATCTATTCCAGGCGTTTTACTGCCTTTGTTTTGAGATACTCGCCTAACCGCAAGAAGCTTAGCTGAGCGAGAATGAGTTAAGAGCCACTGTAAGGAGTTCACCTTACCGTATTTCTTTTCTCTAATTGCTTTTGCGATACGCATTTGAAGCTTTAATACCTGCGCTTCAACGGATTTCCAGTCTATTGACTGCCATTGAGCACCGTCAGAAGATGCACTAATCTCTTCCGAGATCACCATTTGCTTTTCTCCTTAAATAAAGTTCTTCAAACTCTCTCGCAAAGGGAGACCAGTCGGAAGTGGGCTCACTTTCGTGATCAGACATGAGTCTGTATCTACATCATTACAATGTAGCTTTCGCTTTTTCCAACCTCCTATACCTGCATCATTATCGGCCACAACGGCTTTCCCAAAGGGAATGATACAGGCTTACCCTGTTCCGTATGTCACGTAAAATGTCAGCTTAGATGCCCACTATAGTGCGGAGAGTACTGCGATCACGAAAGAATACTGTCCAACTTCTTTCCAACTCTCATTGCCTTTTGGCCACAGCGTATTAACCACTTCCGCTGCTTCATCGTATAACGCACCTTGAATGGATTCACATACGTTCATCATACTGACTACCTAGCACTTACCCGAATTGTGGTTTTCAGGAGGAACGTCCTCTCACGATTCTTTTCCCACTCAGCCCAACGGCCAAGTTTCGTTACATTGTCCGAGCCGCTGCTTTATTCAGGCTCGTAGGTTCATCTGGTGATACAGATGGTTCATTCATAAAGCGATGAACAACGCTTCATACGACTTCAGGTCGCACGGACAAAAGCGAGTTACGCACTTTGCTCTATTTTGGCTGGTAAGTATTAGGAAAAGTAGGGATAACGCCCTGTTAATAGGCAAATTTTGCTGGGTTGATTTTTGCCTGCGGAGCAGAAAAGCAAAAAGCGATACAGCAAAATTTGTCCTTATTTAACAGATTGTTAGATTGCGACTTGTTCATGATTGTTTTACCAAATACTGCTCTAGTAACGCATATAAATCGTGTGGATACTCATAAAACTGGTCATCCAATTCACCTAAGAATTCGTCATATTGATCGCCTAAACACTGCAGTTGTTTTGACCTCAAAACGTGATCTCGGCTCGGTCCATTTTCACCAAAGATGGAATTCGCTTTTTCAGTAATTTCTGCTGTTTTGGGAGCTCCTATAATTCGCAGTGCTTGTGGCACATAATAGGCTAAGTCTCCTGCAGAGTTATAGTAGAATTGATCAAATCCACCATTGTTCACTTCCGCTTCAAGAGCAAATATAGATGCTACAACCTTATCTTGTTCGGATAACGCATCCATACCATTTAATCCTAGTTTTTCAAGTGCCTCTTCGAAGGCTGATTCGACGATTTCACTCATAGCAATCTAACGCCCTGTTAAGGTGTGAGCAACGCATTACAAGAGCCGCCGCAAACCACCTTAATCACTTAAACCAACGCATAGTAAAAATGCCACGCGTTGCGAATCACTCTTAAACAGATTGTTAACTGACTTTGGCGGAAACTTATTCTTGGTAGAAGCTTACAGAGGATGGGAGTTTACTTAGGTCAACCCGGTCATTGTGTTGGCCACTACGCCGCCTGAAATACCGATTAGGGCGGAAGATAGATGAGAATTTAGTGAGCCGGTTGTAGTGTTGGTTTTTTTCATGGTAGTCACCTTTGAAGTTGAAGTTGATAGGAAAAACACGAGTGTTATAGCCAATAATAAACAAACAACAGCGACTAGTGGACCAATTACAACTGAACCGATGGAGACCCCAGCAATAGCTGACCTAAGTAAACTGTTCACAAGGTAACATAAACAACTGTTTTTGAATAGTTAATTCTAGTACGCAGTCAGTTAACAGTATATTAATAAGCATTCTTACTTTCGCGCAAAAATACACGCATAAACAACCTTTATCATACTAGATATAATCTATATATATCATGAAGTTGATAACAATTTTTCACGCCTGACTCTCAATAAGAGGATGTGATAAGTAAGAAATGTATTTAATCAGTCTTATTAAATACAAACTGAAATGTTAAATGATATAATTTTCAATTGGTTATGATTCCACTTCTGTTTTTAACAAGAAATATTTCTTATTAAAAACAGAACTAAAGCGATAAAATCAACACGTTTCATTATAACTGTTTATATATACAGCAAATAAAACTAATCCAAAATCACATTAAAAAAAAATGAATGAGTATTTGATCTAACTCGTTTTGGGGCAATTCTGAGTTAGCAAAGTGGCTAACTCATTTGTGATCACCAAGCGATTCTGTCGTACCTTAAATCAAAAATAATAGATTTAATACTGCCATATTTTAGGGAAGTAACTCTTTAACATCACACTCAAGTACTTCTGCGAGTTGATATGCCTTTTCCAATGTTATGTTGACCTCACCACGCTCAATTCTACCAATATAGCTTCTGTCTATATCAGCTAATAATGCTAATTGATCTTGTGATACGCCTTTATCACGGCGTTTTGAACGTAAATTAACACCAAACTGTTTTGCTAAGTCTTTCATTTTAAGGGAGACCTAAAATGAAAGACTATCTAAGATTGATGATTATGTTACCACGGACTATAATCCGCAAATTATCAAAATAATATTTTCTATGACTGACTTAATAAAAATACATCCTGATATTCTGATGGCCTTAAAGAAAGTGAATGATGAACAGTTTAAAACAACAACAATTCGTGACCTGTTGATGCAGCTATTCCCTCGTTATACAAACCAAAATACCACTAGGCTTTTTGCTTCACGGCATTTATTGGATTTAACAACAAAAGGTGTCCTTACATGTACAGGGATCAGACATAGTAAACGATTTAAAAAATGCGATGATTTTAATTTGATTAAATTCAAAACAAAGAAACTACGTAAAAATCAACATGTGAAGCAGGTGGTAAAAAATCAAACTGACGAACTTAATGCAATTTCAGAAGGTTGTATCAAAAATCTGAAAACACAAAAAGCCATAATGGAAGCAGAGTTATCCATAAAACTTGCTGAGACTGAACAATACCAAGCGATGATCGAACAATTTCCAGAAACCGCCTTTCTTGCTTTGAAACTGCATTCTGAAGCAAAAGAAAATGCAGCTGCTATTGTTGGGCAAATTCGAGCAATATCTAACGTACTATCATACGGACAAATCTAAGGAATTAAGATGCTTCGGCTTTGGCAAAATGAGTGTATTTCTAACGCTGTTAATCATTATAAAAATGGACACAGTCATTTTCTTGCTCAAGCAACACCAGGAGCAGGGAAAACACGTATGGCAGCTCATTTAGCAAAGACATTATTTGATAGCGATATGATTGATCTTGTTATTTGCTTTTCACCGTCAAAGACTGTTGCCTCGGACATTCAAAAAACATTTGCTGCTGTTTTAGATTGTATTTTTAATGGTCAAGTGGCAACGCTGGGGTGCTCGATGACTTACCAATCGATGCAATACATTCATCGTGATTTTTGGAAAACAATTTCCCGCTACCGCGTGTTATGTGTCTTTGATGAAATTCATCACTGTGGAGGTAATGAAGATTCTGATAACAATAGCTGGGGTCAAACCTTAGTACATGATATTCAACATACAGCTTTGTATACACTGGCGTTAACAGGAACACCTTGGCGCTCCGATGAACTACCTATTAGTTTACTTTCTTATACTGATCCTGAAGGCAAGGTAATTTGTAACTACCAATATTCTTTAAAACAAGCAGTAAATGATGGCGTATGCCGACGTCCAAATATCACTTTAATCGATAGTGATAACATTTCATTACAGAGCAACACCAAACCTGAATACTTTAGCTCTATCAATGCACTGATTGAAAAGAGTAATACACATTATTCTTGTGTGCTTAATAATGATGATGCCCTAAATACAATCATTGAGTTAGCTGTTAATAAACTTGAAGCGATCAGACAAATTTCAATCGAAACAGGAGGTTTAATCGTAGCAGCCTCAATCATACACGCTCAAAAAATAATTCAAATATTAGAACAACAATTCGATCAAACTTGTGTGCTTGTTACTTATAAAGACAAGTACTCAAATAGAATAATTGAATCATTTAAGCACAGTGACACTCAATGGATTGTTAGTATTGGCATGATTAGTGAAGGCACTGATATTCCAAGGCTTCAAGTTTGCTGCCACCTTAGTAATATTCGAACAGAGTTATACTTTCGCCAAGTGTTAGGACGTATATTACGAACAACAAATACTGCCAATCAAGAAGCCTGGCTATACACTTTTGCTGAAAGTAATCTAGTACAATTTGCTGAACAAATCGAAATAGATATTCCAGAAAGTTGCTCCAGAATAACTATGTTTAACAATAATGATTACAGTGAACACGACAAAAAGCATTCTCAGAAACTTGCTAGTCATCTTACCGATAATAAAGCAAAGGATCATTGCTGTACGGTAGACTGGGAAAGCAGTGAAAATACATTCATATCTAAAAGCCTTGATATTCAAACTCAACATTCAGAGCTTACTCTAGGTAAATATCATACTCGCATAATCAGTGCTTTTATTTATGGCTAAATTGTTATTGGACAGAAACTGTTTAGATTATTTGCTCTATTTCGGCTAGTCGGTATTAGGAAAAATAATCAACGCCGCATTAAGGTATAACGTCCGATTGCTATACTATGAGCGAAGTGAAACAAGGAGCTGTAAGGAATCACCCTTAAATGATTTGTTAGGTTAATCTGCCTCAATTGGCTTAACAAAGCTATCATAAGGAAACTTTTGATTCATGGTGTTATACAGCATCGTATGTAGCTTGTTTAGATCGCAGACTGTTGAGTTTAGTTGATTAAAAATACGATCGGTTGACGTCACTAATGAATGAATAACGATAGAGTCAATACAGGATTCAACTTGCTCTAAATCGAAACCATCATGACTATCCAAGTGTTTACAAGGTTGGATAAACTCGTCTATATAGTATTTTGAGCGAGAATCTACATACTCTCTTATCGCTGAAACATTAGACTTACAGTTTGTAATTTTTGTAAAAATGTTAGGATCATAGCTGCCTATTAGAAACGCACATTTCTCAATATCGATATTCTTTAAATGATCAACAGAATAACGACTCAAAACCAAATTTAAACAGCTTTCAGAGTCACCAAGTACATAGCCATCATATACTTTTTCTAAATAACTGCGAGTAATCCAAGCTTGGTTAACTATCTGAACCATCAAATAATTGGCATAGGAAACCTGTCTATTCTTCTCTTCTACACGCCTTTCATTGACAATGTGTATAAGCGTAAATATCGCCGCAATTGCACCAACAGATGAGATAAAACCACCTAAAGAGTTCAGCACTGCAACAATATTTTTGGTATTGCTTTCGGCATAACTAAACACAACTGCACCGACATAGAACCCAAGAATCACTCCAGCAATGACCAATTTGTATTTTTCAAAAAACTTCACAAGTTCTCCATTAACCTAACGCTGCATTAAGGTGAGGCAACGCTACCACTAAACTGAACCATACCACCGTAAACACAAAACCCAACAATGAAATGAAAAATGCCAAGAATTGGAAATCAATATAAAATAGATTATTAGGCAAATACTGCCACTAAAGCTAATACTCGACAGGACCGAAATGTCCTTGATAACCAACGTGTGTGATGATAAGCCGATTAATGGAAACCATTTCTACTAAATTAGACTGAAGTGGGAAATCAAAAAGAGCTAAATTTTCTATTGTATAAGCTTTAGCATACTTTTCTCGTTCAGGGTGATGCCTACGTAATGACAAACCATAAGCAGTTTCGAATGGATGCCCTCCAGTTCTAATTAAGCTAAAAAATGATGGATAGATAACCCCATCATAACCTGCTTTTTTAGCAGCCTTAACTATGGAACGAGATATTTCATAGGAATGAGACTTAGCTAAAAACAACATATGTATAGCCATATCTAGACTCTCAAATTCTGTCGAATTCTCTTCTAAAACATGAGTCAAATCTAGCAACTTCAAGCTTTTTGTAGTTTTTAGCGTAGCTATATAAATATCATCATCTACCGAAGCTCGGCATTCATGAATACAGACATCCAGATCTTGAGAGCCATACATCACAGATAAATCTGATGAGTCTAAGCGCCCTCTACCTGAAAATTCAATTGGTGGACTATCATATTCCATTGGATCAGAAGGATTATCAGGGCTAATTCTCAAACGGTAAAATTTAGTCCCAATAGGAAGCATTTTTTCGGGATATTCATGTATTACACGTTTGATAACATCGTATCGTGTACTTTCATTTTGCAAGTCTTTAAGCGGTTCAACCTCACCGATCATCCATAAATTTGGACCGTAATGAAAAATACCAATTTGAGCGGCATTTTCTATTAACTTGATGTCATTCTTTAACCATGCCGATGGACGGATATCACTTTTACCATAATGATACTCATTGGTTTGAATTACAGGTGCTGCACCGTAATCACAACGAACTGTAGTTCCACTTACAAAAAAACGCCAAGCCAAATCTTTAATCAAATCTTTAGTAAGCTTACGCCCCCCTGAAGTACTACAGTTTGGGCAATCTTCTTGAGATTCATTACCTATTTTATATGCATCGATGCTTAAACCTTCATCATTAAAACAATTGGAACAAAGAAGTATTTTTTCACCAATAGGAGACTGTTTATTCATGTTTTACCTATTTGATTTCCACCTTTAACCATTAAAAATCACACATGGTAAAAATGGTATGCGTGACGAATTTACGCTGGATATTTTGTTAAACTAATTTTCAAATTATTCGCTGTAATAGAAAAGTTCGAATTCCCCAGTTAAAAAAGAGATATCCATACCTAGCTTTCCTCCTAACACTTCCATTAGGCTCATGACAGATAATTGATATCTTTCCATATTTTGACGAGAAAAGTCTCGTTGATATTTTGGAGCGAAAGAAAAACCAATGTATGTAATGGGATCTTTGTAATGTACTAGGTAGTCTCTTAACTTAAACAACTCAACAAGGTCATCGCGCCATTTTAACGAGCCATAATTTATCTCATTTTTTTTACAAAGATACTTAATCTTATCGACAGTCCCTTTGAATTGCTTTTCCTCTAAACCTGAAGTACTAGGAGTATTTTGCCAAGCTAGATTAACAAACGCTTCAGTTGCTATAGCCCAACCTAAAACAGATTCGATACACAAAGATATTGTTTTTTCATCATCAAACGCTGGACTCATTAACATAATGTCTTTTGCAGTCACAGGATCAGAGTGCCTAACTGAAACCAAATTTTTATCAGCTTCTAACCAACTCCTATTTGCGTTTTTGAGTAGAAGCTGTTCTACATTTAACCTGTATCCGTAACTCAATATGACTCCTATACTCTTGCACAATATCAAGTAGTGGACAATGACATACCCCACTCTAAGTAATTGTGCTGTAAGAACTAAATTCAATGTAAAACCAAAATATAAAGAGCGTTGAATGTCCATCTTAAACACTCAGTTAAATGACTCTATGCCCCGATTCTTCGATGTGTTCTTCAGTTAGTAATGGAATAATCTTGGGCTCCAACTCTTTACGTATGGTTGCTACATATGAAAGCAGTTTAAAAGACATACTTTCCAAAAGATCTAACTGTTCAAGGTTAAAACACCTTGAACTTCTATTCCTTACAGGCTGAAGCATTTGAAAACTCCCATAAATATGGACAGTAAACTTCATGTCAATAGCTTGAGAATCTGAATGTGCAATAAGCTGATTCCTTAGCTGAATTAATAACTTATGTAAGGATAGCTCGTCAGGCGATAGAATTTTTATTGCGGTATTAGGTAAATCGGGCACCTTGATTTGATTTCGAGAATCATTTCCAGAAAATGGCTTACAATAAGATAAAATCATCGCATTAGTTAAAGCAGATAAAACAAGAAAATTGCCATCTAAATCAACGTAAAGTTTGTTTTTCTTAATGTAGCGAACAATATCATGGGCTTCTTTAAAATCTGCAAATGAGATAGCAACTCGCTTGAACTGCCTCAACAGACCATCACTTTTTCTATCCACAACGACCTCTAATTTACTCGAATCGTATAACATTAAATTAATGAAGGTACACATTAAATATTAAGTAGCACGCATAGTAAAAATGCTACGCGTTGAGAATCACTCTTAACAGTTTTTATATAACAAAATCCACGAGTTCAAGCTTGCCGAATATATCGTGTTTTGCTTCTTTAAGCCCAATATGAGACAAGTCATGATTTTCATTAACCAATCTCGCTATCAATAGCTTGTGTTCTTGCGACATTCCGTAACCAAAGATAATTAACTTAAAGGCATCGAAAGGTATTCGTTTTAGGTTTATCTCGGAATATTCATTAAATAAGTGGGAAACTTGTTCTGGTAGTTGTAAACCAAAATCTGGTTGCACTTTTGCACCAATTTTCTCTTCACAGAACATTAAAGGGCACACTATTCTTGATTCCTCTTCATATGCCCATTTTTTATCTTTCGAATACAGTAACCGATCTGATAAATCCTCAATTTTAATACCTTTACTCAAAAGAGATTGTAGTGTTTCTATCGAGTTACTAAATTTATCTAATTGAAAATGCTCTATTGGCGCACCATTTATCCGCATTGTTCCTTTGTAATAGGTAAGCGAAGCTCTTTTCTCTGGTGTATAAGTTACATCTTTGGGTTTAAATTGATTGAAAAATGAATGTTCTTCATCAAAGGTAACAGCTAAACCCTTTCCATCACTTGCGTAATGAGTCCACATCAGCTCATTCGTAGCTGATTTAGATAGAGACAGTACACCTAACTTACAACTGAGAGCCTCAACTAAAAATAAATTAAGTTTTTGGACTGCTTTAACTAGGTTTTCTTTGTCATATTCTTCTATGGATTGGAAGCCATCCTCCCACAACATATGAGGGAACTGCTCGCCATACCTAACTCCTACAGGCTTAAGGAATAAGTTTTCTAGTTCTTCATTCGATGGAATGTAAGATGGATTCATCTCTATTTTTGAGTGTTCTTTTCGTGCCCAAGCATAATCCGCAGGTGAAAACTTATTAAAATACGGAGATAATCTTGCTTCACTACCCTTGTCGTTTAGATACTTAGGTTGAGTCATACGAAATAAGCCGTTTGAGATGAACTCAACTCTAGGCAACCAATTTTTGCTTTCTTGATCAAAGACTAAAGCATAATATTTTACGAGCACAAAATTTACCTTTGTTATACAGAGTGTTTAATTAGCATCGTTACTTTAACTTAAAAGAATGCCCCTAAAGCTCCATAATCATAATCAATTTAATTCATAAATATCATGAGCTTGGTTGCATTATTTTATTTCTAAGTATTTATTGAAAACATTCAGAGTAAGAAATGTATTAAGTAAGACTGATTTGCATAAAAATAAGTCAACAAAACTAATCCAAATTTACGTTAATACGATATGAATGAGTATTTTCTCTGAATGATAATGGGGCACTCCTGAGTTAAGCTGAGAGTATATGGGACCAGACTCATTGGGTAAGTTCGAACGAACCATCAAAAGTGTTACGACTCAAAATTCGTATCCCTCCAGCCCCAAATGTACCATGCGTTGCATAGCAGTATTCGAATAGCAGGATTTCTTCTAAGCCATCGCCGTTAAAATCAGCTCTTAAGACTTCGATAAGTTGTTGGCCCATACCCTCTTTATCTTCGACACACACCATGTTTTGTTTAATTCGCTTGATGTTTATCGTGCCGTCATCGACTTTGCTTTGATAGGTGACAGTAGTGTCATCTTCATCTGGCACATCTCCTAAGAAGGGGAACAAGGAAAACGGAAGAAGCTGCAAATCGACGACTCCAACTCTTGGGTCGTCGATAAAACTACACTCAGGTACTTTTGCAGCTTTTATTGCATTCAGCAGCCCGCATTGGTGCTCAAAGAAGGTGGACATCTTAATGTCAAAGTTAGTCAATGCGTAATATCCTGAATTAATTGCTTCGTTGTATTCCTTACAAGTCCTTACATATAGAGTTTCATTCATATCGTTAATTAATGTGGCACCATCAATATGATTGTTTTGACCGAGCTGCACTTGTCGGCTGAGGAGTTCGTCAATATCAACCTTCGAAATAGATCTAATCTCTTCAGTATTCAAGAACTTCAAGCTTTCTATCAGATGAAAAATTTCATCGGGCTTTTCTTTATGTTCATCAAGAATACTTGCAACTTCGGAGGGTGATAATTGCCCTCCCTCTAGGCATTGTTGCAATAGTATTAAAGCCTTTCCACGAATATTGCGCTTACTAATTTTTTCTAGATTCTTCAGAACTTCAGCTTTCTTACTTTCAGCAATACCAAGGAAAAATTGAGTACGAGCTTCGTCAAAAACAATGGAGCCTTTCTGAAGGTTTGCACCAGAGCGACAGGGTAATAGATTCTCGTACCCATGAATGTCGAATTTTGCACCCAATTTTAGCAACGACTTTACTTTCTCTAATTCAGTAAGGTTACTGACAAGGCTTTCAGGAAGAATGTGATCAATGTGAAAACTACTCATATCAAGTGGTTCCCTTGTATAAGCACATTTTTTATTATGGGCTAACCACAAGGCTTCTCGCTCGTAAGCAGTGAACTTTTGAGTAGACATTAATTTTTTGATGTCCTTAATCTGGTAATTGTTTGAATTAAAATATTACAAGAATTAGGAAGAAGATATTGATACTAGAATTTCAAGTATCACCCTTGATATTTCCAATATTTACTTATAATAAGGTGGCATGAGTTTGTCCAACACTCAGATAGTTGCCGGCTGCGCGACACATATCCTTATTTGTTAGCCATAATGTACTTTACGATGACAGTTAGGACAAACCGCAATAGCATTATCTACGGTATCATCACCGCCTCGGGATAGTAGTACTTTGTGGTGTACTTCTAGATAAGCTGTGCCATTTACACGACGAACAAAAGGCGCAGGATCACTGCATATTTCACATACACCGTCAGCTCGCTCAAGAACTTCAGCAACAACGTCTGGGTTGCGATCATAAACCGTGATTGTGACAGTTCTTTTTGAAGGCTTCTTTGGCGCTGAATCTAATCTTTTTCGTCTTGCTGCTGCTCCAGATTTAGATGACTTTTCAGCTAAAATAAACATTTCTTCATGGAGATCCAAGATAGTTGGTGGCTCTTTTGTAGAGCTACAATACTGTTGCAGTAGTTGATTTAAAGAATCGAGAGTTTCTACTTTTACACAATAGCCCAACCCTGGAGCAAATTTAGGGAAAGCGTCAAAAGCACTACTTTTCGGAATTCGTGACCATTCTTTAACACCTGCTATAGCACTAACTGAGTGCTCTAAACGGATAAGTGTTACTTTTCTATCGTAGATCGCAAATAATAACCCAGTCGGTTTATGTTCAAAAATTTTAACTTTCCAGTCATCTGATATGTGCTTTGTATTTATCCACTCAATATCGAGTTTATCAGCATTGCGTTCCAAAAATGGAAGCGTATAGATTTTTGGATTCACAATTTACTCCATACTTTATATTTAGGTTTATGGGTAACGGCTTATTAATAAGCATTCTTAACGTAAAATAACACCTCTAAAATTCAGCAATCATAATCAATTTAATTAATAAATATCATGACATTGATTGCATTTTTTATCTTTCACCGCTTTTTAAAGAATATAGAAATTAAGAAATGTATTTAATCAGTTTTATTAAATACAAATTGAAATGTTAAATGATATAATTTTCAATTGGTTATGATTTCACTTCTGTTTTAACAAGAAATATTTCTTATTAAAAACAGAACTAAAGCGATAAAATCACCGCGCTTCATTATAACTGTTGATATATATAGTGAATAAAACTAATCCCAAATTAAGTTAACACGATATGAATGAGTAAAAGCACTAAGTAGGAATGGGGCATAAGCGTGTTGGAGTCTCACACTAAAGCAGCTTACTTAGTACATTAACATATCCACGAAGATAAACTTCACCGCCATCAGTATCTTTCACCTGACCAGTTGGCATCACTACCCACCCCATCTTTTCCATAAATTTATCTGAAATAGCAGCCCTTATTGCTTCAGCCTCTAATGGTGTTAATTGTGATTTACTTTTAACCACGCTTTGCTGCTGTGAGGCTTTTTGAGTCCTATCAATAACAATATTTGAATTCGCTTTCATCACATTCAACTGATCACGATACTTATTACGCTCGGCAATCAACGAACCCACAACCGCCCTAATCACAGTATCATCAATGGAGTCTAAAATATGCTGATCATTACTGTTCAAAAGCTGCTTCTGACGCACTGAGAGGGGCTTCTTACGTGTTGTACCAGAATAGGCCGCCCATGCTTCAATCAATTGCTGAAAATGCTTACCAGTGCGGTTTCTGATGGTTTGAGTTGATGGCCCCCCCAGTTCTTTAGAATATTTACCAACAGTGACAATCGAAAAATCCAGTGGCTCTTTTTGGCTTTGTTCGTATAACACTTGATGAAGCACTCTCAATGCCGATTCAGTTCGCTTGGTCGCCTCAGCGCATAACTCTTCTAAAATAATTTCAGGATCGACAACACTATCCATTTTTCTTACCTCCGATAGAGTTAGATGGCGATAAGTCCGATAACCTTAAAATATTGACACCCGTTTTAGCTTCAATAGCTTTAACCCCTTCTTCTAACAAGCCAGCATCTTGCAGATACGTTTCCGCATCCAAATAGGAAGAAAGTATGCTCATAGCTTTATTTCTATCGGTTTGCCCAGTGGCCTTAATCATTGAGTTGATCATGGCATTACCAGCTAGAAGCTGTGCTTCATCATCCAATTGCATCAAAAATGGCATATAACCCGATTTCATTAACATGGTATTGAGCTTGTTACTACGGTGGGCAATTGCTGATGTCTTTTCAAGATCATCACGCAAATCGGTAAAGACTTCAGCATCATCACACAACTGAATCAATTGCCTGAACTCTGATTTAGTATCTAAAAAGCTAAAGTAAGGGGAAATATCCGCTTGAGATCCAATAGCAACCACTTTATCGCTAGCATCACCTGAACTCCGTTGTTCTTCGAGCTTTAACAACTTACGGATCACCTGAAAACACGCCACTAAATCTTTACAATATTCATCGGCTTCCGTTTGTTGCTTCTCTAGTCTGCGATCTAAATTATGCAAATCTTCATATTTGCCAAACGGCTCACCGTTAACTTCACAAAAGTACTCTTCGTCCAGCAGTAACGATTGCTCCTTTTCTAACCCAGCAGCTAACTTTGCCGCTTCACTGGCATGATAACTAAGGTTATTAAAATGAGCAGTTAAGGAATGAATGTATCGTATGTCAGTGATAAACCATCGGCAGCGGATACAATTCTCTATACCATGCGGTACTGGTGCGTATAAATCAGTTTGATTTCGATTAGCTTTTTTTAACTTCTCACCACCGTTCCAACAGCCAGATACAGAGGCATTTTCAACAACAGGTGAAGTATTTCCACCAACCAAGCAGATACCGATAGCCTTCTCTTGCCAACCAGCAGGGTTGCGCACTCTCAAAATAGTTTTTAATGACTCAATATCTTTAAATGCCGACTGTAACCCAATCTCTTCTATAGATTTATTAGCCAAAAAGCTCAGTAAGCTTTCATCGTCTTTTTCATTAATTTTGTCCTCTGCGGCTTTCATCTTCTTAGCCATCATCACAGGTGTCACTTTGGTATAATGCATAGTCATAATTAAACGGCTATGACCCACCAAAAGCTTTGATAACACGGGAGTTGGAATTTCACCATCAATCGAATAACAAGTGATTAATGAGACTCGTAAAGAGTGGAGAGGAAACAAAGTTTTTCGAGGATTCAACGCATCAATAAAACGAACTTTACTGCCATCAGATAATGTTTGCTTTGAGCGATAAACATCATCCTCTAGCTGCCTCATCAGTGTCACCCACAAAGTATTTAGATAACCAGCAGTAATTGGCATCAAGCGTTCACGCTTAATTGAAGCCGCTGCATTTCGAAATAAGAAACAGATGTTACCGATCTCATCTCTTTGAATATCCGTTTTAGTGCTACCAAAGTGTTTATAATCTAAATCATGAATTGAAGTCGGCTCATCAATAGGGTTGTATTTCTCTTGCCAATTTCTCAGTTTTTCAAGCCAATACAACATATCTTCGTGCTGCCAAGGGATCACATAACCACGAGTAATTTCATCCTTATTTCTATCTGCGGTTTTATTGGTATTAATGTATAACCCCGTCATTACATCACCAATATCTGGCGTTACAATACGGTTATAAACTCCTTTTTGCCAAGGACATTTCTCGCTACCTTCAATAAAGTTATGTTTATCATTAGCTACCCATTCACCTTGTTTATATCGCCATGTATCAGCTTCACCAGAGTCCAACATACGTACCTGAAAAGTACGTAATGGCAGCTCCAATTTGGTATAAAGTGCCATTGAGCGTACTGGTGACCACATAACAAAGAAACGATCACCTTCAGCAAAGTTCCGCAGGATATTGTTTACTCGAATACTACGAGGCTTATCAACAATGATTTCTCGCCATACACAGTCAGGATCACCTTTGTCTATTTGCGATTCATCAACAATAAACCAGTCGCGTAAGTGTCTGCCATTAACAAACAGTGCATCACTTTGGTCAATCGCCCACTTCCAATCCTCAAAGTTTCCTCTAGGTTTCGGACAAAGTATTCTCCGTAACTGTTTGATATATTTATAAGGTAGTGCGTTATAAACCGTTTCTTGGTTTTTCACAGGATTAGTGGCTTTAGTAAATGGATTTTTGAACATAGGTACTAAATCGCCGTTATCATTTGGTTGCGAATAGTACGTTTCAATCACCCAATCAATAAAATTACACGTTTCATTGTTTTGTCTAACCCGATAGCCTTCTGACAAACCACATTCAATTAAAAACTTATCGTAATCTATCTGCCTTAGCTCAAATAATTCCACTGGATCGATAATAAATCGAGGCACTAAGTAATCATTCAAAAATCGATTAAGTGCGCGCATCCTAGCATCTACACCATAATCTTTAGTATTAATCCAAGTAGCTGCTAACTCTCGCCAAGTTTCCCAGCCAGAACCGTGCTCATCAGTAAACCAGCAAAATTCATAATCAGTGGATTTCATAATTACTCCCGACGAAATTTAGGGTACTTTCCTGAAAATAACCCATCAGGATCAATGTCTTTAAACCCTGATTCCATCACTTCAGCCCAACTTAACTCAACATCATTTCTAAAAGCAGCGTACTCATGACTCTCTAATTGCTGCATAGCTTTATCACAAGCGATACTCACATCTCTTATGCCTGGTTGTGTATAAACCGACTGAGACATAATCGAAGCGTGATGCAACGCTTTCTTAATAATTTGTGGATCAACTTTGGCGTTCGACAATCTGCGCCCGTAAGCGTGACGATGCGCATGAGGTGTACGGCCTTGCGACTTTGAAACAGGAAAACCAGTTCGAGCCATTGCAGCTTTATAGCTTTGATTAAAAGCGTTCAAGGTCAATGCTTGACCTGTTACACCTTTAGAGAAACTGACAAATGCATAGGGGTGGTTACGCTCTAGTGGCAGTAGATAGAGCAAATATTGCTTCCACAAGTAAGCAAATAACTCCCCATAATAGGTAGAAAACCAATATAGATGAATGAAGTTATCATCATGATCGACTACTTTCGTTTTCCAACCCACACGGGCTGTTCCAGTTAATTTATTACGTGGAATCAAATGATATTGTTCAGCAAGATAAGCTGCACGAGTTGTCTGCTTTTTTCTTCCAATCCAATTATTTGGTGCCTTACCATCTTCAGGATGATATAGCCGAATAGTGACACTATTTGCATTTTCAGGATCCTTAAACACATCGCTTACCCATAAATGCAAAGCATCACTTTCACGAACTCCTGCACCATGCATCAGTAACACAATAAGCTGATCTCTAAGGGCTACTCTTACGTCTCTAGCAGAGCCTATTCCATCAATAAAAAATGGCTTAAATAACTGCTCAGGAAAAGAAATCGCATCACCATCAACTTTAAGCACATCTTTCTTTCCACGTACTTTCCGCACCTTTTTCATCATTTCAGGTAAAGCATTACCTTTTAAGTGTCCAAGAAAGTTATACTGATTTCGTTTAAACCAAGCCGCATAATTCAAACGCTCTTGGTGTGACGTAGCTTGCTCAAATGGATTTAAGCTTTGATTACCTTGATTTAGAGTTAACCAATCAGTTAATCCATTCAATGCTGATAAAAGCTGATTAACGTTAGAAACTGAGCGCGGTAGCCAATAAAGTGCTGATGGATCTCGCCCATCCTTGCCGATAGTGCCGCTAGATAAACGCTGCACAAAAGATTGAAATAGTTTACTGGGCTCAGAAAATAGCCCTCGATTAGCTTCCATATATTCAAGAAGTAACTGACAAGAAAAAACTACTCGATTCATCCAAGGTAAACTGTGCAGATGTGATTTACTAACGATGTAATCAAGCAGTGGTTCAAACACACCTTGAGTTGTAAGCAGCACGGGAACTTCAAGCATCAAGCCTGAGTTATCCACTTTGATTTGAGCTAGGGTTTTAACAATTGCTCCCACCACGACCACCAATCTCCACAAATGATTTAGTAGGTATAGTAGAGTTTTTGCTATAGATCTAATTAAAAACCAGAGTAAGAAATAACCCTCACTCTGGCTTAGGAATAGTTTTAGTATATCTTTAAGAGCTATAGATATACTTTATGCTTTTAAAAGGACACTTTATGCTTTCAGCGACAGTAATTTTAAAAAGCTGAAAAAATTTAAAGGCTTACAAAACAAATAATCTATCTATAATAAGGCTATTCATTTTCCATTCATGGCTAGTTAGTTACAGTTATAAATATGAAAAAACATTACAAATATTTATATCTTATTGGATTTATCAGCATCCTTAGTTTTCAGGTGGTTGCCGCGCCGACGACGGATATTGATGAACATCATGATAATGTCATGGATGCTGTTGCCCAAGGACTTATTCAACCTTTTTCTGCATTGCAACATCGAGTCCACCAGCAGCTATTAGCCCGTATTATTCGTGTCGAATTAGATAAAGATGATAATGAATGGATCTACGAATTAAAGCTTATTGATGCTAACAATAATATTATAAAAGTCGAGTATGAAGCCCGTACTCTTAAAATGATAGAAATAAAAGGACGCCACCTTGAAAGTGTCCTTAAGGTTCCAAAATGAAAATTTTAGTCGTTGAAGATGATGTTACATTAGGTGAGCAAATTGTCACCGGTTTAGAACAAAATGGTTGGGTTGCAGAACACTCTGCCGATGGTATTGATGCACTTTATCGTGCAACATCTGAACCATGGGATGCAATAGTGCTTGATTTAGGCCTACCTAAACTTGATGGTATCACTGTTTTAAAAGGCATTCGTGAAGAAAACGTGAATTGCCCAGTAGTGATCCTCAGCGCACGTAATGAGCTGACTCAACGTGTTGATGGTTTAAACGCAGGTGCTGATGATTACCTCACTAAACCGTTTCAAATGGTTGAATTAATTGCGCGTGTCCGTGCTCAATTACGCCGTGCTACAGGTAATGTTTCACCGGTTATTCAAGCTGGAGAATTGAGTTTAGATACTCGAACATCAAAAGTAACTTGGCAAGATCAAGTTGTTGATTTAACTGCTCTTGAATTTAAAGTATTATCATATTTAATGCACAATACCGACAAAGTTATCTCTCGTACTGAGTTAGTTGAACATATTTATAAGCAAGATTTCGATCGCGACTCTAATACTATTGAAGTATTTATTGGTCGTATTCGTCGCAAAATTGGTAATGATGTAATCAAGACAGTACGTGGTCTTGGATATCGTATCAATGCTAACTAACCCAATAAAAAATCGCCAACCAAGTATTCGTAACCGACTGCTGATTGCTGCAGCAGTTTGGTTATTGGCGATTACGTTATCTGCCGGTTACCTTGTTCCCTCTTTTATTAAAACCTACTTAATTGAACAAGAAAAATCACAGCTATACCTCTACATGGATCAAATTACCGCTCAGGTAGATATTGATAAACACGGTCAATTATTTGTTGATGGTCGATTATCAAACCCACGCTTTAATTTTCCATACAGTGGTTTATATTGGTCATTAAAACTCAATAAACAAGTTTTACGATCACGATCATTATGGGATACCACCATAAAAGGCAACGATAAGAAAGGCTTTGAAGGCCCAAATGATCAATCTCTTATTGTTGTAAAGCGTAAGTTTAGTTTGCCTGACAGTGATTACCCTATCGAATTATCGGTTGCGGTTAACCAAGACAAACTATTAAAAACGCTGCAGCAATTAACCCATGGTTTATGGGTGATTCTGACCATTATGGCGATTGGCATTTTAGCGTTAACAACATTGCAAGTGAGTTGGTCATTATGGCCATTACGTAAACTGCGCAAGAACCTGATTGAAGTACGTGAAGGTCACTCAACCGAGCTTACAGGACTTTATCCAGTTGAAATTCAGCCCGTTATTGATGATCTAAACGCGCTATTATTTCATTATCAAGAATTGTTATTACGGGCGAGAAATCACTCGGGGAATTTATCCCATGCGTTAAAAACACCGATTGCAATCCTCAATAATGAAGTATCGTTATTAGATCCAGCGACACAAACTAAACTTGCTCCTGCATTGCAACAATTGCAGCAACATATTGACTATCATTTAGGTCGTGCTCGCATGGCTGGCGCGATGAATATTCTTGCGACCAAAACAGCACTGTCACACCGTATTGATGCAATCTCATTAGCGATGGATAAAGTCTATGCTCATCGTGGCGTAGTGCTGGTGAATGAACTTGATAGCGATGTGGTAATTGCAGTAGAAAAAAGTGATTTAGACGAAATGATCGGTAACTTGATTGAAAATAGCTATAAATGGGCCAATAGTCTCATTCGCGTTTATCAAGAACCCATTGTTGATGGTCATATTGTGCTGGTAATTGAAGATGATGGTCCTGGTATCGCCACTGAAAAGTGCAAGCAAGTATTAAAACGTGGCGTTCGATTAGATGAAAATACGCCAGGAACAGGGCTCGGGCTCAATATTGTTAACGAGCTAGCACACAGTTACCGTGGTGATTTAGTCTTGACTCACAGTACGCTAGGTGGCTTAAAAGCTATGCTTTACCTGCCAATTCCACGAAACTAACATCTGAAATATGCCCATAAATAAAAGCCCTACAAAGTACAACTTTTGTAGGGCTTAATTCGACAACACCAACATATTATTTTCCTAGAACCTACAACGCACGCATCAAAATTTCAAACTCTTCTTGTGCTGATTCAATTAAGCATTCAAGCTCTTTGGCATCTTTATTACTAAGATCTAATTGCCAACAGACTTGCTCTGCTTCACGGCATACTAACAATGTTTTCATTCCCGCTTTGTTAAACCATAATTGTGAAAATTCTGCCTCACATAAAGAATCATCATCAGCAATAATAACCTCTAACTTCCCTGTTGGAATCACTCTTACACAAGCATTACCTTGTTGATTACCACATAACGTAAAATTTCGTTGTTCCACTAACATTACAGATCTCTCCCTGTTTCTTATAAAATCGAGTGTTGTGCACCCAGCCACATAGCTTTAATAAGTGTAGATTCATAAATTGATATTAGAGGACTTTTTATGATGATTAATCACTTTATTATTTCATTCAATTGATTATTCATGCATGGTTAGCACCATAAAAAGTCAAGATCGCTATAGATTATTCAAATAACAGAATGATATATTAAAAATATTATCGAAAGCTAATTAGGAAGATAACAATAAATGATAGATTTTCGCTCAGATACAGTAACCCGCCCATCAGAAAAAATGCGTCAATTAATGGCATCTGCTGCCGTTGGTGATGATGTTTATGGTGATGACGCAACAGTTAATGATCTTGAACAGTGGGCAGCTGAACGACATGGCTTTGAAGCGGCAATTTATTGTAGTTCAGGAACACAAGCTAACTTACTTGCATTGATGGCACATTGTGAGCGTGGCGATGAATACCTTTGCGGTCAACAAGCACACAACTATAAATTTGAAGGTGGCGGTGCCGCTATATTGGGTTCAATCCAACCTCAACCTTTAGAAAATGATCCTGACGGTAGCATTCCATTTACAAAACTCACTGCCGCCATTAAACCACTCGATCCTCACTTTGCACGCACTAAGCTACTTAGCCTTGAAAATACCATTAATGGTAAAGTGTTACCGCTTACGTATATTCAACAAGCACGTGAGTTTGTTGATCGACACGGCTTGCAGCTGCACCTTGATGGCGCACGTGTCTATAATGCTGCAGTAGCAATGGATGTTGATATTACAGAAATCGTTAAATACTTCGATTCATTTACGATTTGTTTATCAAAAGGTTTAGGCGCACCTATCGGCTCTTTATTA
Organism: Photobacterium andalusiense; assembly: GCF_900185625.1. Lineage (GTDB taxonomy): Bacteria > Pseudomonadota > Gammaproteobacteria > Enterobacterales > Vibrionaceae > Photobacterium > Photobacterium aquimaris. Next base: position 250,452 of record NZ_FYAJ01000002.1, on the reverse strand, counting down.
TTAGGCGATAAAACCTTAATCGCTAAAGCGCGTCGCTGGCGTAAAGTGCTGGGTGGTGGTATGCGTCAAGCTGGCATTATTGCAGCTGCTGGTAAACTTGCATTAACAGAAAATGTTGAACGTCTTGCTAATGATCACCGTAATGCACGTTATTTAGCGGAGCAGCTAAACACTGTTGAAGGCTTTAGCGTAAACCTTGATCATATTCAAACCAATATGGCGTTCGCCAAAGTGGATCAACATATCGATCAAGCTCAATTAATCGATACCTTAAAGCAACAAGGTATTTTAATTAGTGGTGGTAATCCAATGCGTTTCGTTACTCACTTAGATGTTACAGCAAATGATATTGATACTTTTATCGCTGCATTAAAAAGTGCGTTATAACTGATTAAGACTCACTTATTAGCCCATATCATTCACTCATAGATATGGGCTTTATATGGCAAAGATTGATATTCATCACAACCTAATAAATAAAATCTCTTTTTAGCCCTCAATAGGCGCAGATAAACTACGCTTATAGTTAATCAAGATATTAGATATACGGGTCTATAATATAGGTGTGAGCACATCGACAAGGATGATAATATGGATGATATTCAATTATGGTTAGCCACAATTAAAGCATGGTATCGTGACAATAACCCTAATAATATAGCCCCTCTTACCGCTATTATTGCCACCACACCAACAGCGTTATTTACAACATCTGAACACAATAATACTGCCGTTAATCAACAAGAAGAAGCCCTCGCATATTGGCTTGATAGTTGCCAAAAAATCTGTCAGTTTTATCACCACCAACAGCCGCAACTTGCCTTTACTTATATTCAACTCCCCTATGCAAAATTACAGGCTTTAGTCTGCGATCCACACCAAAACGCTACTACTAAACGCTGGGGATTAAAAAAACTCGATACCGTTATTGTCACATTACTTGAGTTTTGCCAATGTCAGCCACAACCAGAATGGCAGCAACAAAGCCAAGATTTAATTGATTTGCATGTCACCTTTATGGCGGCGCAGCAACATCTTAATCTTAGATATTAAACGGTAACGGTTAGGCATTTTGCGGTTTACTCCACACTGATTTAAAATCAAACCAACCGAGTAAATTCGATTCCATCCCTTGCAACTGGACACTATCATCCACACCTAGCCAGTTATGAAACAACGGGATCGTTTGTCCTGTTTGCGACAAGGTTTGGCCGATAATATCACTTGGAAATGCCCTTTTAGGTGTTGAGCGCCACTCACTGATCACCTGCTGTAACTGTTTAAACTCATTGATAGGCATAACACGTTGAATATGATCAAAATTATGCAACCATGATAAGATAGCATCACTACGGGTACTGCCAAGGCTCATACCATTTAGCCAAATATCAATTTTTTCAACCTGCTTACCAAGAATAATATCCTCATAGCTCAATTCTATGATTTTTAAGCGTATGCCATCTTTGGCTAACAATTTTTCAATCAAAGCAGCAACATAAGGATAAATAGGATGCTCTTGCTGATAAGCCAATGTCACCAGCCTTTTATTGGGAATAACTACAGGTTCAGGTAATTGTTGAGTGTGGATCCAACCGGGCAATAATCCATAAGCATTGAATAATTTAAAATCCCCGACTTGAGTTAAATCCATTTCACGCATTACATTAAGGCTATACAAACGTGACTGAAAATAATTCAACCAATCAGCCTGTTGTGCCAAACCTGAAATTCGATTTAATAATAAAAATGTGCAACCTTGATCCATCGATAGCCGTGATGAAATATGGACATTGTGCTCTAATGTATCACTGCTTGTAGGCTGTAAATAGCAGGCAGCGAAGTTGTTTAAGATCCATACTTCAACTACATCAGTTAATGCTCTAAAACCAAAATATTGCTCAAAAGCTTCCAACTTAAAGCGCTGTTTATCATTTACCACCACTTTATAAGGCCCTGTGCCAATAGGAAATGTCTCGTAATCAGGTAATGATGCATGATTAGCAGGTTGAATCATGGCATTTATGTTGGCGAGTAAATCAGGAAAATGATAATCATCTTGTGATAAATGAAAATCAATAATATTACTAAACGGTGAAGTAACTTCATCAATATGAGCAAACAACGATAATTGCTTCACCTTAGCAAAAGTTGCAAAAATGTCGTGACTATCTAACAAGCGTCCATCATGAAAACGAATTGCAGGCCGAAGATAAAACCGCCAATGACGTGGTGTAATAGCCTCCCATGTGTGAGCAATATCACCAACAACTGTTTCTTCTTCCCCTTTTTCCTCATTTAGCTGTGTTAAACCACTAAAAATTTGTCTTACCAAATGTTGTTCTGAACGACGTAACGGCTTTAATGGAGTGATATTTTCAAAGCATCGATAATAGGGTAAACGGACAATTTGCTTACCCTGATGATGAGAAATACCAAGCTGTTCTTGAATTAATTGAACCAGTTTTTCAGCATTATGATCTAAGGTAACTAAGGCAGGTTCCAGTTTACCTTCAGCCACTAATTTTCGAGCATAATTTAATTGTAACTCACTGTCTGTATTATTAAAAATAAGTCGAGATTGTTTGCCTCTCCCTACTGCTGGTTGCCAATCAATCCAACCTTCAGACACCATTTTATTGATCACCATGCGTACGTTGCGTCGAGTACAAAATAGGACCTCTGCAATATCTTGCAAATTAGTCTCAATACTATCGCCGCCAAAGTGATTATAAAGACGCTGAAATTGTAATTTAAGCCGTTGACCACTCATAAAAGGGGAACCTTATTTATTAATTTATGCTCTTTTAACTTTTCTACTTTAACTTAAAATAGACGCTGTCAAAACAAAAACGTTCGACTACAGAGTAAAAATACACATGCTTACTCTGCAACGTTAATGCATTGACAAGGTTAATGAACATTGTCTTTAATAAGTTCCCCCAACATATTATGACTCCTGAGTGATCATTAATAACGCTGGCTGATGTAATACTCATATTATATCAGCCAGTTTTCCTCTTTTAAGATGCAACACTGCTCCAATATCATCCACATTACATTTTTATTTGATGCTTTAAGTTACATACTGGTAAAAATACACTCACACAGTGATAATTATCACGCTCTAACCTATTAATTAACCGCACTGTTTTTCCTCTTTCATTTACAGATCTACTTATAAACATTTGATGTATAAATAGCGAAATAATCAAGCAAACGAGTATTCAATATTGTGTTCATGATTAACAACCAATAATCAACCACTAAAATCAGGTTACAGAATAAGAGTCACAATAATCGATAGCATTAATTTGCCACGTTACAAAATGGGACTGTTTTCACAGTTTATATATCGCATAAAACTAGAATAAAAAATCACTTATACAAATATTAAAAGACAGATAATCCGGATAAAACATGAAAAAGAACCTGATTAGCTTCACCCTTGCTAGTGTATTAGCACTTACCGCTGCCCCTTATTCTTTTGCAACAAACGACACAACCATTCAACCTTCTAACGATTACTCGCAGCTAGTCACCAAGCGTCAAGTTGTCGACCAGCTATTAAATGATGCTGTAATAGCTTTTAAATCTCCAGCTCGCATTTCTCATGCAGGCTTTACCGCAAAAATGCCAAGCAATATGGAGATTGTGACCAACCGATTACTTGAAGCTTACAAACTAGAGCCATACCGCACAGACTTATTGATTTCCGCAGCTAATGCGCAGATCTATAATAAAAATGTTGACCGAGCGATTTCACTTTTCCAACAAGCACTTTCCGTCGCTCCTGATGATATTGATTTACATGCTTATCTTGCCATATGGCAGCATTTTAAAGGTAGCCAAGCCGCATCAGATAAACATATGACAGCACTTGCTAAATTAAACCCAGGCAGAGCAGCAGATATTCAACGTATTTTTGCAACAGTCGATCGCATCGTGGCAACACCACTAAAAGAACATGCAGATAAAGACAAGCTTGATGACAAAGGCGCAATCGTTACATTAGGCTATGCACTGAATCCTGACGGCTCAATGCACCCAATCTTAATTGAACGTCTTGAAACTACCCTCGTGATGGCAAAAGCCAACCCTGATGCAATTATCATATTGACAGGTGGTGTGCCAATGAACCATAAAACCGAAGGCAAGTTAATGGCGGACTGGCTTATTGAAAAAGGCATTAGTAAAGATCGTATTATTGAAGAAAACTACGCCACCAGCACCGTCGATAATGCGTTATACAGTAGTTATGCTTTAGCGCGACATAACATCAAACATGCCATCATTATTAGCTCAGCAAGCCATGTTCGACGTGGTCAAACTCTGTTTGAAATCGCAAGTTGGCAAACTGGCCCACACAACATCACTTTTGATACGGTAAGTTACCCAGATAAACCGCTTAAAGAACTAGCAATAGCAAACGATGCTGAATTACTTGGCATTTACCGTGATGCACTACGTACCTATGGTATGTGGAGCTACCGCTCGTATCCGCTAGAGTCACGGTAAGATTTAAGACCTCTCCTAGATATTGAATCGTTATAAAAAAGCGCTGCCACAGCAGATGTAGCAGCGCTTAAAAGAATTTTGGACAGCCATATATTTTAAGCATTTTGGACTAAGCATTTTGGACAGCCATATATTTTATTTCGCAATCAAGTTGCTAAAGAATTAATCTATTTCACCAACAGCAGATGCTTTTACTGTGAAAATTACCGCTTCTTATTTAATTTATTAGTAAAATTACTGCTATTACCATATTTCACGATCGACAATACCCACAATCCTAACGGTTATTGCGGCATTTTCATCTAACACTAAAAATCTATATCTATTTGGGATGCAGTTGATGACTTGCTGATTTTCCTTTACACCAATGTCCACCAGCATACTGCTTGAAAGCACACATTCTGGACCATTTACCACTTACATTAGCGTAACGTTCCATAAATTGTTCACTATGCTCAAGCCAAGCGTCCGCCGTTATTCCTAATTGTTGTAAAATCTTAGGTTGATTCGATGTTATAACCCCTTGTTTATCTTCACGAATACAACGGCCAGTCCAGTCTATAAGTTCAAGATAATCAGCAAATGCAAAGTTTATTCCAGCCGTTTTAGCCTGATGCTCAGCCCCTACAAAGGGTAATAGTTGGAAGTGCGATTTATGTGGCGGAGGTTGTCTAGCTGAGGTTTTCGGTTGCTGATATTCACGAATGCGCTGCTGAATTGAGGTAAAATCTGATTTTTCTAGTGACGGTGTAACGCCTGCTCTAATCGGGTTTAAATCAACGTACATCATACACGACAGTAGCGCTTGTTCATCCAGTAAAGCTTGAGACTTAAATCGCCCTTCCCAAAACGCGCCTTTGCATTGATCTTCTTTATTGGCTTTGCGGGCAATTTCTTCATTAAGACAGCGCATAAACCAGCTAATACTGCCTAATCGTTGCTGCCATTCAGTGACTAAATTTGATAACGCCTGTTGTTTTTCTGCGCCTACTTGTCCTTCTTTTAAGAAATCAACCGCAATAGGATGACCATTAAATAACTGCAACCAGCGCGATATTACCGCTTTCGAAGTTAACTTTTGCTGCTGCTCAGTATCTATTTTTAGCACCAAATGATAATGGTTACTCATCACCGCATAAGCGCAAACATCGATACAAAAAACAGCAGCTAATTGTTTGATTTTATTTACTATCCAACCACGACGATGATGATAGTTTTTGCCGTTATATGGATCATTACCACATAAATATGCCCGCCGTACACAGCGATTAATAACATGATAAAAAGGTGTAATTTGCGGCTCGATCAATTTGCGTCTTGAGATTGTCATTGGTTTCACCATAAGCAACTTGAAGCTTAATTGTAGTCGCTGATGGTTGATGTGCAATGTTATGGCTGTCCTCTACTCTCTGTGGCTGTCCTCTACTCTCTGTAGTAGCTCATGGCTAATGTGCAAGGATAAGGATATGGCTGTCCTCTGCTCTCCTATAAGCAACTTGAAGCTTAAGTGTAGTCGCTGAGGGTTGATGTGCAATGTTATGGCTGTCCTTAGCTCTTCTTCTGCTTATATGCGACTTGTAAACCGTCACAAACTTGCTTAACAAGCCAATAACAGGTAGAAATATGAGCAATTATTTTTATCGATAAATAGGTTGTTTTGCCATGATAGAAACACCAGAGCAACAGCAGTCCAAATCTGTTGAACCTACTCCACGTCCAAATGAAGTTTCCAAAGCTGAACAATATGCAGCATTAGTCCGTAGCCGTCGTTCAGTACGTAAATATGACGCTGATAGTGCTTTTGATCATGATGCTGTACAACGTGCACTTGAATTAGCGGTGCTTTCGCCTAACAGTTCCAACATGCAGCTATGGCAATTTCATCGAGTGATTAATAGCGATAAACGCCAGCAATTAGCTAAGCTATGCATGGGTCAAAATGCTGCCAAAACTGCACACGAGCTAATTGTTATCACTACCACGCCTTATAAGTGGAAACAGCGTACTAAAATGAATGCGGCGCAAGTACGACAGGCATTTGAAGGCCGTGAAGATGCCACCTCAAAACGAGCACTTAAATATTATGAAAAGCTTATCCCGTTCTTATATCGTAATGATCGCTTTGGTATTTTTGGTATCGCTCGTAAGGTAATTGTGGCGTACTTAGGCCGTAACAAGCCGATGGTGCGCGAAGTCAGTAAAGCAGATTTACGGGTATGTTTACATAAAAGTACATCCCTTGCAGCAATGACGTTTATGACCGCAATGCGTGCTGAAGGTTACGACACCTGCCCTATGGAAGGTTTTGATTCTAAACGGGTAAAACAACTGCTAGGCTTAAACTCTCAAGATGAAATCACTATGATCATTGGTTGTGGTCCTCGTGCGCAAGATGGTATTTATGCTGAGCGCCACCGCGTGAACAATGCAGAAACCATCATTACTCATGTTTGATAACAGCTCTTTATAATACATGGCGGATATCAATCTGCTCTCCGCCAATGTTTAACACATCATTTTTCTCTTCACTATCCCCTATTACACTCATTCTGATAGATAAAATGGCCTTATTATTCATTGGGGCTTGACCTGTCTAAAGCTTTATAGTTTATGATGCCGCATCTGTTGAGAGGACTCCTTTATGTACCATATTTCTGAATTAGCCCAACGTGTAAATTTAAGCCGCTCAACACTGCTTTATTACGAAAAACTCAGGTTAATTCAAGGCAAAAGACAAACCAACGGCTATCGGTATTATTCTGATAACGATCTCCAGCGCATTAGATTGTTACAGCAATTACAGGCAGGTGGACTCACCCTTAAAGAATGCCAGTCTTGTCTTGACGGTAAAATAAACCGCGACATGTTAATGGATAGGTTGCAAGTACTTGAGCAAGAAATAGCAACGAAACAGCACGCTAAACAATTGCTCTCATCAATGCTGGGAATGAACGCATCATGTAATTGGCACGAAACCATTGAACGTACTGCTCCTTTAGCGCATTTAGAGTGGCTAAAACAACAAGGATTCAATGAAAAAGAAGCATTAAGACTCAAATGGTTATCAAAAAACATCAATGAACATGAGCAGTATACGTCTGATTTTGAAAGTATTTTTTATGGAATCGATCGACTAGGCCCTAGCGACGATGATGACTCGCTGCAAGCCCTACATGCCTTACCTATTAACACTGGTAACGCATTAGACGTTGGTTGTGGCAAGGGGCTCACAACCTGCCTACTAGCACACCATTCTGGTTTTAGTTTAACGGCACTGGATAACGATGAATATCACTTAAGCTGTTTAAAAGAAAAGATAAAACATCAACCAATTAACGAGCGTATTACAACCAGTTGTAACAGCATGATGGCAATGCCATTTGAAGATCAACAGTTTGATGTTATTTGGGCAGAAGGCAGTGCTTATATCATGGGGGTCAAAAACGCACTGAAACAATGGCAGCAGTTTCTCAAACCGCATGGCTACGTAGTCATAAGTGACTTGGTTTGGTTGACCGATACTCCTAGCATTGAAGCATATGAGTTTTGGCAGAAAAATTATCCCGACATGAGCTCAAAACAACAAAGAACGACTGACATCATAAATTCAGGCTATGAGATCATCACCAGTTTTACCCAAAGCGATCAATCATGGCTGAATTATTTAGTTCCACTAAAACAAAAACTTAATTGCATTGATGATAACGATTATAAGTCAAATGCAGTCAATGATTTACGTCAAGAGATCCACATTCACGATCAATACTTGGGTCAATACGGATACCAATTATTTGTATTAAAAAGCAAAAGGTAACGCATGGAAATTAGAGCAGAAAAAACATCAGATAAAGAAAACATTGCTGCATTAACGTATTGTGCATTTGAAAACCATCCCCACCATGAACCAGGGGCAAAACCAACCGAGCATCTGATTGTTGATAAACTACGGAAAGCCAACATGCTGGCACTTTCTTTAGTTTGCGAAGATGAAAACAACATTATCGGCCATATTGCTTTTTCTCCGATCTTGATCAACGGCGAGCAATCATCATGGTATGGATTAGGTCCACTATCAGTCACACCTGAACGCCAAGGAGAAGGTATTGGTAGTGCGCTGATTCGTTTCGGCTTATCGCAACTAAAAACACAAGGCATTGAAGGTGTGGTATTGCTTGGTGAGCCACAATATTATGCGCGTTTTGGATTTAAGTCACAGCCAAATTTAACATTAGCTGGTGTCCCTGCTGAGTATTTTATGGCTAAGGCATTTATAAATACTATTCCAACAGGCGAAGTTAGTTACCACTCAGCATTCTTTGAAAGCTAACAACAAAAAAAGAACCCTACTTTAACAGTAGGGTTCTTGATTATTTACAGCTTATATTTACCAATAATTGAGTGTAAACCAGAGCTATTAGTTAATCTTTATTGTGGATTAAGACCTAACTTCTGAAGTACTAACTTAAAGTTCTCTTGACGCTCTTTAACGTTATGTACATCACCTGTTGAACAAGTTGAATCAGGACAACCACGGTTTACAATACCTGATACATCATCAATGAACGCTGTGCCGGTTAAGCCACCATCAACATACTTTTTCAGTTCGTTGTAGTAGTTCCAACCTTCGTATGGACCCCCCTCATTTGAGTAGGCTTGTACTGATGTTACCCAGTAGAATAAGCCTGCAATCCACTTAATTTCTTTGTTCTCTTCCGAGCTACAAATCAAGCCTGGGTTTGAACAGAAATCAAGATCGGCATACAGAGGGTTTGCCGGTGGCGCTTCAACAGTTACCCCATCAATAGTTTTACCAATTGTCGATGGATCGACGTGTGAACGACCTAAGTAATGGTTAAGGGTACCGAAGTTCTGGCGACCAGTGGTTTGGATCACACCACGTCCCCACCAACCACAACCTTCAACGCTGTCTTTACTGCTGCCATCCCATAAGAATGTACCTGCTTTTTGACCAACGTAAATCTGACACTCGCCACGTTCCCACACTTGTTTAGAGGTATCGACTTTTTCTGGCACTTCATTACAGTGACCATTGTTTGTCCAACGACCAACATGTCCGTTAACTAACAGGCCACGCTCTTCTAATACCGCATCTGGTGCTGCAAAGACTGGCGCTGGCGCACCGTACCACTTCGCATGCGTTAGAGCACTAACTTCCATCTTATTATCACGAGGACAAGAGTAAGCGTAATCTAAACCTGATACAGGGTTAACACCGTAATCTGCGTATTTCTGCCCCAACTGACCACAGCTTGCTGTCATCGGATAATCCGTTGGCGCACCGTATTTCACTTCAGACCAGTTATTTTCATCACAGGCGTTATAACGAATTGTCTCTTGCATACTTTGGGCTAAGAAAGCGGCAATCGCGACTTTAGCATAGATAATATTGGTTGCATCATCTGCTTCATCGGTCAAGAGCCAGAACTTATTACCAGCAACACCAATGTTGTGCATTGCATTTAAGCCGTCAAGGAAATCATTCCACTTATACACAGTAGATGGTACCCACTGTGATTGTGGTGTTTCGTATAAGAAAGCTTCATTATCCATCACATCAGCAGCGTTAGATAACTGTTGATTTAATGCTTCAATACGAGTCAATGCGCCTTTTTCTAGCTCTTCACCAACATAATAGAGCGGTACTTTGGCTGCTTGATAAGCTTCAATCTTAGCGGTTAAGTTAGCGTTATTGTCGTCAAACAAAATCGCAAACACGTTACTGTGTGCCGCTTTACGGATCTTCTGCTCTGCGGTTGTATTACCCATAAAGTAATTTGCAGCTTGAGATGTAGGAATATTAGCCAACATTGCTGGCGTACTCACATAATCTGTAACTTGCTTTACATACTCTAGCGCGTTATGCCATTGTTCTGCAGATAATGCCGCAGTAGCACTCGATTTTGTAAAGCTAATGAAATCAGCTTTAGTGGTGCTATCAGCTTTATACAGTGCAAATGTCTTTAATAAATCAGCAGTGTAACTAGATGCTGCATTCCATACTGACTGACGACCTGAATGGGTATCAAATGCAAACTCACCTATCGATAATGACCAACCAAATGGTGCTTGTGGAGCAACGGTTGATACAATCAAGTTGTGTGCTTGCGCCCAGCCTTTGGCATCATTACTTAGCGCATTAACCGCAGTAATATCAATCTTACTGCCTGTAATATCAATGGCATTAGTTAATGCTTGTTTTACTTCAATCGAGCCTAACGCTAAGCCTTTATCACGTGTTGCTTGATCAAGTACATCACTACTAATTATCACCGATGCGGTGTTGGCTTGATTAGCTTGCTCAATAACAGCAACAAATGCAGCGGTTAGCTTATTAACATCAGCGATATCAGCACTGTTCGCTGTCGCAATGGTAATTGTTTCAGGAGCAGCAGTAGATGGACTTGCAACTACAAACTTGTTAGGCCAACCCGCGACTTCTAGGCGAACAGGATCCATCGGATTCGGTAATGAAAGTACTGGTGCAGTTCCTGGCTCTGAACCATCACAGTTAAGATGCAGTACCCACGAACTATCGCTACCCGGTAACGTTTGTGTCCAGTAAACCGCAGAATATGCAATATTATTATGAACCATAATATCGCCACCTGTTGCATAGTCGCCACGCGTCCAATCAGGGTAAACATTAAACTCTTCACACAATCCGCCAACTGGTGGTGTTACAGGTGGCTCAACGATATCTTCTTTAATAGTGATATTTAATGACGTTGAAGAAGACAGATTTTGCGCGTCTGTTGCAATAGCATTAAGGGTTACAGTACCGGTTTGGGTTGGTTTCCAATCACAGCTAAATGCATCGACAACAGCGGCATCAAAATTACAAATTTGTTGGTTATTCGCTTTAACAACTACAGAAGTTAAATCATTATCAGCATCTGATGCACTAACAGAAATAGACACGGTATCAGTTTCGTTAACCGTTGCACCATTGGCAGGAGTCATAAAGTTAACCACTGGGGCAGTAAAATCTGTTCCACCAGCAAGCTCTACTGTTACCGCAACAGATTGTTGTTTGATTGATTGATTATTTTTATCAAGCACAACCACCTTAATTGCAGCATTACCTGTATCTGTAGGTGTCCATGTTTGTGAATATAGAGTATTGCTTGAATCAACAGCTTTTTGAGCTAACTTGATATTATTTACCCAAAACTCAACGCTTGATGCCAGTTGTCCTTCAATACGAGTTTGAATAACAAAAGGTTTATCAACTGTAAGAATTTGGTTTGCTGTTGGTGAAACAATCGCGACCTCTGTCACTCCTGGCTCAGGTTCACCTGCACACTCTGTTAATTCCCAAAACCATGAACTTGTAGTTGGAACTTCCCAAAGCCCTGGGCTATTTTGCGCAATAAAGCACTGACCTTCATAAGAAACAATATCGCCATTATTAACTTTTGTCTTTCCAGGTACAAAAGGAATAATGCTGGATGAGTCAGGCAGAGGATCGGGGGCGGGGTCAGGATCGGGATTAGGTGTTGGCTGTTCTGAACACTCAGCAGGCTCCCAAAACCATGAGTTTACTTTGGGGGCTTCCCATACTCCTGGGTTATTTTTTGCAACGAAACATTCACCATTATAAGAAACCACATCGCCATTATTGACTTTTGTTTCTCCTGATACAAAAGCAACAATTTCTGCGTTAGCAGCATATATATTACCGCTAAACATCACGCTAAATAGCGCTAATGTTATTTTGTTTATATTTTTCACAATAAGATCCCTTCCATTCCCACGCACTCAATAACCAAACATTGATTATTGATACCTGAACTCCACACAACTCATTTGAGTTATCATATTGTTAACACATGTAAAAAAACGTCACAATATTGCTTTTATTCTCAGCGCGAAATATGGTGGATTGCTCTAAGAATATGTAAGTAAAACAAGTATGATTAACGTATGAAATGAGATGTTACTCAAATATAAGCAGAGGAAATTATAAGGGCTATTGCTAGTGAACAAAGAGTGTTCACAATTACTAAACACTCTTTATTTAACAATCAGTTAAAGATAAAAAGTACCACTTTACTGCCAATTTGGATTTTGGCTAAGAGCTTGAGTAAATACACTTTTTACTTGTTGATTAGGTTCGCCAATATATTGATATGTGGCATAGATACTCGGAGTATTCAGTGCATCTGGTACATCTTTTACATGCACAATCATCGAATATTTTTTATTATTATCTGCGGTTAAGGTGATCATAAAATCACTAGCACAATCATGGGGCTTACAATAAGAAACAGCATCATAAGTATGCCCGCCCATAACAATCGCCTCTAACGGTGAGGTGACGGTATTATCTGTAATCCAATCAGGAAGCTGTTTCTCAACACTCGCTATCGATTGAACAGGATTCGCAGCGGCATTATTATCTGCCTGAGATGATGTCGAGTGAGAGCTATTACAACCAACTAACATCAAGCTGATACCAGCCATTAACCACAAATTTTTCATGTTGACTCTAAATTCCCAAAGTTAGGTTTATCATTAAAATTTAACTAATCAACATGATATAGTGATCTTATACCTAATAACTATTATTTTATTCACCAAATGTATATAGTATTTTAGGTGGAAATACGTTACCTATGAGTAATATAAATATCGAATGATTTAATCAAAAACAACCAAATAGCATACCTTCTTATGTGAATTTAGGTTATGGTGTCGACAATTGAATAAAAGAAGTGATGATATGCCACTAATTACAGAAAAACTGATTACTTTAAAAAACGCGTGGATGGCTAGCCATATTACTGATGCTGAATTTCCAACCCCATTAAGTGAAAAAGGTTTACATCTGTATCAACTCGCACACTCTGAATTATCAACACAAGTTGTTGACTCAGTCATCTCTCCTAGTGAATCATCGTTAACTTTCTACCCTGTCGATTGTCATCCCCTGACTATTCGCTATGCATTAGTATATTCAAGCTACTGGCAACAAGAACAACAACAACAAGCACTCGTAGAGTATCTTACGCAAATAATGTTTGAAGCGGATGCAAATGCACAACTTTATGTCGGTTTCTATAAAGGTAAACCTGCTGCAACTGGGATGATTTATACCGATCTCGATGAAGGTGAAAAAGTCTCCTTAGTCAGTGATATACATGCACTGCCGTTACCTAATCAAGACCAACTGATGCAGAATATGGAACACTATCTATTAGCTCTTGCTCAACAAACCTCAGCAACGGTTATACTGCAAAAATAGTATGTATTATCAAGGTACAATCACATTGTATCTTGATATTTTTATTACCTATCTCTCAAAAATACAACCTTGTTAGCGCTCCTTTTTGACGCATTAATAAACTCTGCCATAATTACTAATACAACTTCGTTTATAGTGGTTAGTTGCATAACAAATTAATCGAATAAGGGCTGATATGAAAGGGATTATTTTTACTGAATTTATTTCGATTATTGAGCAAAATTTTGGTTTAGACATTAGTCAGCGAATGTTTGATGATGCTAACGATAGTGGTATTTATACCGCTGTCGGTAGTTATGATCATCGCCAACTCATCAAATTGATTATCAGTTTAAGCAACATCACCGGTATTTCTGCGTCGCAGCTTCAGCAAACTTATGGTCGACTGGTTTTTCCATCACTACTAGAAGCCCTCCCTATTCCCAATATTGAAACAGATGATACCTTTAGTTTTATTAGAAAAGTCGAACGACATATACATCTAGAAGTTAAAAAACTTTACCCGGATGCAACGCCACCTAAGTTTCTTTTTAGTAATCAAACACAAACAACCATGACGATGGATTATCATTCCGCACGTTGTATGGGATATGTTTGTATGGGGCTTCTTGAAGGTTGTGCGGATTATTTTAATCAGTCACTCACTATTACCATGCAACCCATGAATGGCTCTCAAAACCACGTAAGATTTTCATTAACACTCACTGGTGACTAATATGGATGCTAAACGCCAGATTATGTTATTAGAGCGAAAGCTTGAAAGAGAGCGTGCTTCTCGAGTAATGGCTGAAAAATTACTCGAAATAAAAAGTCGTGAACTTTTTACGACCAATAATATTTTAGAAGCATCATTAACAAAACTACGATTACAAGCAGAGTTAGATTCAGAACAACTCGCCTATCAAACAAAGATCGAGAATTTGCTATTAACTTATGCACGCTTATTTTTAAAGCAAGCTCCTTCTCAACATAATATTCAACAATTAATCGATAGTTTGGTTGATGGTCGCTATATTAGTGCCTGCCATATTTCTATTATGCCGATTGAAAATATTGCTATCAGTGGCAACTATAGCAGTGGACGGCAACAAATTTGGCAACCACCAGCAGATCTCAGTAATAAGGTCTCATTTTGGGATACCAATACTTGTCTTTATTGGATCCCCCTCATTAATAGTCGTGGCACTGTAGGCTATTTTGCAGCTCAAATCTCAAGTCCAAAAATCAGTATTATAGCTATCCAACAACGTTTAGCTTTATTTTGTGAGTTATTCCGCTCCGCGATAGGTCGTCAAATCACATTGAGCCAAGCTATCCATGCGCGTCAACGTGCGGAAGATTCCGAACAATCAATCCGTGATTTTTTAGCGATGATCAATCATGAATTACGTACACCACTCAATGGCTTATTAGGCTCTGCAGAGTTATTACAAGATACACCATTAAATACCAACCAAACTAAATTACTTAACACATTAAACCATTCAGGAGAGTTACTACGGGCAATTATTAATGACTTACTTGATTACAGTAAAATAAATGCAGGCATGTTAGAGTTAATTGAAAAACCGTTTGATAGTCATCTATTAGTCATTAAGCTTAGGGATATATTTTCCCACCGAGCACTAGAGAAACGGTTAGATTTTAAGATTGAATATAGCACTAATATTCCACGATCTATTTGTGGCGATGAAGATCGTCTTAAACAGATTTATGTCAACCTTATTGCCAATGCGATAAAGTTTACTCAGCAAGGATTTGTTCATGCTAAATTTGATTGGGTTGACGATTGTCTTATTTTCACCATTAAAGACAGTGGTTGCGGTATAGAACAACAACTACAACATAAATTGTTTAAGCCCTTTAGCCAGATCGATATTTCAAGTAAACGTAGCCATGAAGGCACAGGATTAGGGTTAGCAATTTGTAAGCAGTTATGCGAGCAGATGAGCGGTAATATAACCTTAACCAGTGAGCCCAATCTTGGTACCACATTTTCAGTATCAATCCCCTTAGCAATTAGCGCCACAGATAATACCCAGCCTAGCCACTCTCCTGCATCTCATAAAGCATTACAGCAATTGAAAATTTTGGTTGTAGAAGATTTAAAAACTAACCAAATGATCATTGAACTAATGCTCAAGAAACATCAAATTGATATCACTATTGTTGATAATGGCCAAGCTGCTTTAAACATTATCGCTCAACACAATTTTGATATTGTGTTAATGGACTGTCGAATGCCCATCATGGATGGTTATTGTGCGACTAAAGCATTACGCAAACAGCATTTCAAGATGCCTATTATTGCTTTAACAGCTGGTACCACAACTGCTGAGCGTGATGCTTGTATTAATGCAGGCATGGACGATATTTTATGTAAACCCTACATGGCCTCTGAGTTACTGGCGATGCTTCATTTATGGTCAAGTACCTTGTCTGAACACTAGTCACAAACAGTGCACCACTGCATTCACATTGGTACTAATGTGTTTTCATGTTTAGAAACAGTATTACCATCTATCTTTGTAGCCACTGCACCTGTTAATCCTGCCAATGATGGTGATGGTTGCTGTACTAACTCATTCGGCTGTGGGCTTAATGTCGGTTTAACTAATACATATTCCATAATATCACGTGCAAATGGCGCAGCATGCCAGCCCCAACCACCGTGTTCTAATACAACAGTGACTAAAATACTCGGATCATTAGCAGGAGCAAAACCGGTAAATAAAGCGTGATCTTTAAAATGTTCAGCCACTTCATTAGCGTCATAATGCTGAGTATCTTTTAATGAATACACCTGGCTGGTACCAGTTTTACCCGCCACCTGAAACGGCATATTTTTAAACATTTTACTGGCCGTTCCTTTTTCAACCACCAATTCCATACCTTTTTTAATGATTGCCCAATCTTTTTGAGGCACCGACGATAACGGTTTAAAATCAGCAAAAGTCACTGGCTGTTGAGTTTTACCGTCAATAATATCTTTCAACAAATGTGGTCGATGTTCAATACCATCTTCAGCAATCACAGAGGTCGCTTTGGCGATTTGTATTGGTGTTGCTGTCCAATACCCTTGCCCAATACCAAGCGGGATGGTATCGCCCTGCATCCATGGTCGATGAAAACGAGCCATTTTCCATGCGCGAGTCGGCATAGTACCGGTAGAATCTTCATCGATATCAATTCCCGAATGTTGCCCATAACCAAATTTTGTCATCCATGCCGATAACCGATCAATACCTAAACCATAAGCAACTTGATAAAAATAAGTGTTTACAGAATCTTCAATCGCTTTATAGATATCAACATTCGCAAATCCTTGTACTCTATCGTCCCTAAACTTACGACTTTTACTATTAGGAATTCGCCACCAACCGTGGTTGTTACGTACAGTGTGAACAGTAATAACCCCGGTGGTTAAACCAGCAGCCGCCAGTTCAGGTTTTACTGTCGAACCCGGTGGGTATAAACCTAATGTATCGCGATTGATCAATGGATGCGCAGGATCATTTAATAATGCTGCATACGCTTTAGATGAAATCCCATTCACAAACAAATTAGGGTTATAACTTGGACTTGATACCATGGCTAAGATCGCCCCATTTTTAGGGTTCATTGCCACAATTGCGCCACGACGAACTTTAGTGACCATTAAACCTGTGATGGGATCTTTTTGTTGTAACGTCAGCAGTTTCTGCGCATACAGTTGTAAATTAATATCAATGGTTAATTTAATATCTTTACCAGCAACAGGTGGTACATAAGATAGCGTTCGCACTACACGACCATGACTATTTACTTCAACGGTTTCATAGCCTGTTTTACCGTGCAGCATATCTTCATAATAATGCTCAATACCTAACTTACCAATGCTACGAGTGGCTTTATAGTTATCGTATTTACCACTCTTTTTTAACGCCGCAATATCACGATCATTAATTTTGCCAACATAACCTAATAAATGGGTTAATGATGCGCCGTAAGGGTAATAACGCTCAAGATGGGCATCAATATTAACACCTGGATACTCAAATTCATTAACTGAAAATACTGCGACCTGCTTATTATTCATATGCGCAATAAGCACAACAGGTTTAAAGGATGGTGTTTGTTGTTTCGCTTTATTAAACGCCGCTATATCTTGATCAGAGATACCTAATAGCTGTTGCAGTTTAAGCAACACTTGCGGCAAATTTTTAACTTGATCGGCAATAATCTCTAATGAACAAACCGGAATATTATCCGCTAATATCACTCCATTGCGATCATAAATACGGCCTCGATTAGGCGCAACGGGAATCAGCTTAATACTATTATTATTAGCGCGCGCTTTATATTCACTGTAATCTTGAACTTGTAAATGATAAAGATTACCAATTAACACACAAGTTAAAATAATAATAGCAATGAAGGCTTGAATAGCTCGACGTATAAATAATGCTTTTTCTTGCTTATGATCGCGGATTTGATGACGGATGTGTTTTTTCATAGAACGATTGATAAGCTCATAATCAAGAGAGTGAGTACATTAGGCATCAAATAATACCACTGTAACGATTCCCTCAGGGAATAAAAACCGTAAATATGATTTAAAAGACAGTAATTTTGCATGTATTTGTTGTTAATTTCACCATTATAAGTCAAATAAAATTAACCAACTATGATTTACAACGTCATTGATAGCGCTACAATACTGCACTTCTTACAGCTAAAGATTTAAAAATGATAAGTTCTCGTTCTGCAAATAGCGTTATCGTGCTCGACTTTGAGACCACTGGCTTGTCACCAACACAAGGTGATCGTGCAATAGAAATTGGTGCGGTAAAACTTGAAGATGGTCATGTTGTGGCACATTTTCAACAATTAATGAATCCAGGCTTTCGTATTAGCCATTTTATCGAAAACTACACCGGCATTAGTAATAATATGCTTCGTACAGCTCCTTGCTGTGAAGAGGTTATGGCTGAATTTGCGGATTTTATTGGTGATGCCAATCTTGTTGCCCATAACGCTTCTTTTGACCAACGCTTTCTCAATGCCGAGCTGGAATTGATTGACCGCAAATACAGCGACCAATTTGCCTGTTCAATGCTCATCGCTCGACGTTTATATCAGCATGCCCCTAATCATAAACTGGGTACGTTAGTAGAATATAAACATATTCATCATGATGGTGTATTTCACCGTGCATTAGCCGATTCTGAAATGACTGCTCGGTTATGGCTTGTCATGATTGATGACATTAAACAACAATATGGCATTAACGACGTTCCCTTTTCATTAATGCAAAAATTCGCTAAAACGCCCAAAGCAAATATCAGTAAACTGTTTCGATAATCTACTCATTATGGTTATCTACAACCATCACTGTTATTAAGCTGTCACTCTGGTATGCTACTTATCAATAATGTAGCGTAATCCTAAAGCCGAAGTTATGCACTTTGGCTATAAAATTTACTGAGAGTGTAGTGTGTCAAACATCAATCAGCCCTCTTATGAAGTGCCTGTATCTACCGTTAAAATTGCCAGTTTTAACTTATTAAATTATCTTGAGCCACCAATGGCTTATTATGATTTTCAGAATATTTACACCACTGAGCAATGGCATAAAAAGCAGGCGTGGATCACTCGTTTTGTCACTAAAAACCAACCTGATATTATTGGTTTTCAAGAAGTATTCAGTAGTGATAGCCTGCAAGCATTACTAAAAAATGCAGGTTATCCTTATTACGCAGTTGTTGATACACCAACCGTTATTGACGATTTTATCTATCGCAGTCCTGTTGTTGCAATCGCATCAAAATATCCTATCGTAGACATTGCGCCTGTAGTTGCAGATCAACAGGCAGCAGCATTACTCGGTTTAACTGACTTTAATTTTAGTCGTCAACCTTTACGTGCCACTATTGATATTCCGCATATTGGTTTAACTGATTGCTATGTTACACATTTCAAATCAAAACGTTCGTTGTTTGATGATCCACTGCCCGACACTATTGTACCAACAGATACCGCATTATCGCGCTTTGTAGGTCAACGATTAGGAAGTTGGGGATCTGCCATGCTACGTGGTACAGAAGCTAACCTATTATTATTAGCGATTTTAAAACAACGTGAAGCAAGCACGCGCCCAATGTTATTGATGGGTGATTTCAATGATGAACTCTCAAGCTCATGTTTAGAACAACTGATTGCAGGTAACGTTTTTGGCATGTCTGACAGTGAGATTGAACGTTTGATTGGTTATTACCGTCTTTATGATAGTTGGAACTTGTTTATCCATAATACTGAACAACCTGACTTACCTCGCCCACCTACTCACTATTTTGGTGCGAAAACGTCGGTACTTGATTATATTTTATTGTCTCAAGAATTTAATGCCCAATACTTAGGATCACTATTTGAAGTTAGTGACTATCACACTGAAAATAAGCATTTAATTAACAGTAGCTTTGATGAAGATGGTTACAGTACCGATCACGCCATCCCCTGTATGACGTTGTCACTGAGAAGCTAACGCCAAATTTACAATAAAAAAAACCAGCGCGATGATTATTCATCATCACACGCTGGTTATTTATCAGCTCGATTAGACTGACCTATTAAACTACAGACACAAAATTAACTTACTGTAGTCGCTGCTGGCTTGCGGTTACGTTGAGGAGCACGACGACCATCTGTCTTTGGCTTTTCATCATTGTAACGACGTGCTGGCTTGCCATCTGTTGCTTTAGGCTTAGCATCCGTAGGACGCGGCTTACGGCGTGCTGGTTTGCTCTCTGAACGTGGAGCATCATCACTACGTGGCGTTGGTTTGCGACGTGTTGTTGGCTTGCCGTTAGAGCGCGGACGTTTTTCACCATTCGCTGAAAATGATTGTGCTTTCTTTGGCTTTTTAGCGGCTAATGGACGGGTGTTCAATCTTGAAGCAGGTAAAGCGATCGATGGCTCAAAACCTTCAACGATTTCACGATCTAACACTTGCTTAGTTAAACGCTCAATGGCACTCAAGTCACCAAATTCATCAGCACAAACTAATGAAATTGCCTCACCAACACAACCAGCACGGCCAGTACGACCAATACGGTGAACATAATCTTCAGCAACATGCGGTAATTCAAAGTTAACCACTTGTGGCAATTGTTCAATATCTAAACCACGCGCTGCAATATCTGTTGCAACAAGTACGCGAACATCGCCTGATTTAAAATTAGCCAGGGCTTTAGTACGTGCGCCTTGGCTCTTATTTCCGTGAATAGCAGCAGATGAAATACCACGGCTTTCTAAATGAGTTGCTAATCGGTTTGCGCCATGCTTAGTTTTAGTAAACACTAGCACTTGTTTCCATTTGCGCTCATTCAACAGCTTAGTTAATAAGTTTGCTTTTTTCTTTTGATCAACAGGGAAAATCCACTGCTTAACCGTCGGAGCGGTTTGGTTACGTGGGTTAACATCAATCTCAACCGGATTATTTACTAATCCTTTAGCAAGCGCACGAATATCATCAGAGAATGTCGCTGAAAACAGTAAGTTTTGGCGTTTTTTAGGTAGTAACGCTAAAATTTTACGAATATCACGAATAAAGCCCATATCCAACATACGGTCAGCTTCGTCTAATACTAAAATTTCAACATCGCGAAATTTAACCGCATTCTGGCTGTGTAAATCCATTAAACGACCCGGTGTGGCCACTAAAACATCAGCACCTTGACGTAGACGATTGATTTGTTGATGAGCTTTTACACCACCAAAAACAACCGCTGAATTTATTGGTAAATTTTTGCTGTACTTTGCAACATTATCACCCACTTGAGCTGCAAGCTCACGCGTAGGAGTAAGAATAAGTGCACGAATATGATTTGAACGAGCAGATTGACCACCAGATAATTTTTCTAGTAGTGGCAATGTAAAACCTGCTGTTTTGCCTGTACCCGTTTGTGCCGCCGCCATGACATCCTTGCCTTCGAGAATCGCAGGAATTGCTTGCGCTTGAATTGGGGATGGTTTTTCGTAGCCTTGCTTAGCAACAGCTTCAAGAATTGGGGCGGATAGGCCTAAAGAGGCAAAACTCATAGCATCTCTCTTGTATAAATTAAACGCATAATTGCGTAGTAAGTTGCTTATCTAATGATAAACAAGCATCAACCCACCGCTTACGGTAGGTATAATGCGAAAAAACAGAAAAACGACCAAAATCATATTTCTGTTTAAGATATAAAATTCATTTTTTTGCTATTGATTAACTTGCTGATTCAATATCATTATCAATAGTAGTATCCGATGTTACATCTGTAGTTTCAGTAACCTGTGCAGCTTCTTCATCAAGCTTGGCACGTTCTGCTTTAGAAATATAACGAGGCTTATTGCTTTTGTTTAGCTTAGCATTTGCCTTCTTCATTCTCTTTTTTAACGTTTCGTTAATTTTTTTCTTTCTATTCATAATCGTGTCAGCTGATATTTTGAGCCATTTTTAAACAGGGGGCTGATTGTAATCATTCGCAGCTGAATAACAAGCATTATCCTCATAATGCAATTATAAAAGCTAAATTATCATCTTAAGCACAGCCAAACATGACTTATTAGACTATTACTAATTACATTATCTTTATTACAAGGTATATAAAATGGCCACACAACAAACTGTTACTATTTTGCTTTTTGAACAATTTGAGTTACTTGATGCACTCGGCCCATTGCACATGTTTGGTTTATTGCCTGAGTATTACCAATTACAAATCATCACCACCGACGGTCAAAACGTTAGTAGTGCGCAAGGTGTTAGCCTTCAACCAATGCTAAGTTTTAATGACGATATTGCTGCAGGGATTCTAATTATTCCAGGCGGCGTTGGGATGAGATTTGCTACCCATAATGAGCATATTTTAAGTTGGTTAAAAAAAGTGGCCCCCCAACAACAAATTATATGTTCGACCTCAACAGGTGCGGCATTACTTGCTAATGCAGGCCTACTTAATAATTGCACAGCGACAACAACCCAAAAACACCTCGACTGGGTATCTCAGTTTGGATGTAATATACAATGGCAAACTTCTGCTCGCTGGGTGCATAGTAATAATATCTTTACTGCATCTGGCAGCTCAGCAAGTCTCGATATGTCATTGGCAATTATCGGTCATCAATACGGTGATGCCACTGCGCGTCGTATTGCTGCCGATACTGAATATTTATGGTTAAATGATCCTGACGATGATCCATTTGCGCCATTACACTTAGTAAAATAAAACCTTAAATCTTATTCCCACATCACATAACTTTTTGCTGAAATAGCTGCTTTAAGTAATTCGATAAGAGGAACAGCACGAACAGCAAGACCAATCTGTATTTCAGTTTCGTTTTCATCCTTATTATCAATCTCTGGTACTATTTTTTCTGGCTGTTGCTGCACTATTTGTGTGAGTTTTTTTTCTAAATTTGCCAGCGCGCAAGCAACATCTTCTGCTTTAATTGCCCCTGGTACATCGGTTCCAAACCCCATCATCGTAATTAATGAATGAGCTACATCACCAAACATAATGACATTACCATGAGATTTAGTACTAAATGTTACTAACATTGTCGCCTCCAATCTTAATATTAAATGTTGCCATATTTAACCATATAACCATTATTTATTACATGGTAATTACAGTCGATCACCAATTAGACATAAAATAAAAACAAGCATTATGCACCTTGTATATGGGAATTACATAGGTATAATGCATATTATTGATAGAGTAAATCTAACCATTTAAAAATGAACATCTTTTCAAGCTTTTCTTTGATTTTTTTATGCATCATTACCGGGTGTGATGATTATAACCATATTGATTATTCATCTTTTAATATCGATCCTGAAATAATCACATCAAAAGAACAGCAAGGGTTCATTATTACTGATACATATAGCCCTTTTAAGGTCCCATCAGATTTTACGAACCTTAAAAATTCATCACAATTATTAATCAACTCAAATTGGTTATCTAACCCACATTATCTTGAAGATATTTATCATTTAATTTATCAATTTAATCAAACTCATATTGATGATTCAAATGTTTTTGTACAATCACTTTATAACAGTGCATTAATTTATAAAAGAAATATGATTGAAGTTAATATTTTAAAAAGACAACTTCAAGACGATGTTAATAATAAATTGCATTATTACCAACAAGAAATTGCATTAATCAATACACGTTTATCGATCATGGATATGAATGAAGAACAACATATTGAAAACATTGCGATGATAAAAAACACCATTAAAGAAAAACAACAATACTATGCGAAATTACGCCGAGAACTAAAAGAAGAGTTACACGCAATTAAACTAAATAATGATTTGATTTTCACTTTAATATCTGATCTTAAATTTAAATATAAAGCGCATGATACTATTAATTGTTCAACATATTTAGGTGATTATAAAAAACTAAATATCGTTTCACCTTATGCTTGTATTTATTATAATCATGATGAATTAATCACTAAAGTTCCAGTTAATCACCAAAAACAAATCAATGCTATTTTTGACCATTATGCTCCAAAACTATGGCATACAATGGTAGAACTCAATGGTCACTTTGAGCCAAATTATGATAAACAAGTTTTCGATAGTTACTTACAGAAAGATTTAGTTTTTGCTAACAATAACTTAGCTGAAAGACGTCTTATGAACATCAAACCGCACCCTTGTGATGCTATTGGTTTAGAAATAAAGCAACTTAAGAAATTAAATTTGGAAATGAATGCTGATATCAATAGAGCTTTACTTGATGATAATGATCAAATAAACATATCAACACCTAGTTTCTATTCTAAATTAGCACCATTATTTACTAATGGAAAAATAAAAGATCCTATAATTAATTTCTCATTACTCTGTGATAATAAAAATTTAATTGAAAAATTCACTCATAAATACGCAGAAAAAATACTGAATGAATATCCTAAATCACTTACGTTTCATATAGAAAATAATGGTACTTTCACTCTACCTAAAATAAGAGCAAAGCATTATAAAATCGTTCTTAATGTTAATAAAAATTACAGTGTTATTTATAATGGTCATCGAGTATTAACACCACCAACAGATTTTACTCAAACTACGCCAAATACGACTACAGTACAATATGATCTTAATCAACTTATTAGCCAGCAGTTATTTGAAAAATGGATCGATAGTTAATCAGCTTATTGATTAAATCCTAAACTTTGGGCTGTTTGCAACCATGCTTTCGCTATGATTGGATCTTTATTTATCATTGGTAATACTTCAATAATCTGTACGATAGTTGCATGATTTGTCGTACAATTAGCATCATAATCACTTACATCCGTATAAAAAAGCGGTTGCCGTATTTTCGAAATTACGCACCAATTATTAGTTAATTTCCCCCCTCTTTTTAAACAAATATCAGTAATAAAACGCTGGTAGTTGATTCTTGCCCGTTGCTGATCATTATTACACCAAATTTGTTGATACTCCATGTAACCCAATGTTGGATGATAGACAATATTCTGCTGCAACTGTCGCATCTTCGTTTGATGGTTAATATAAGCCTGCGTAACTGAAATCACTGTTGCTGTAGATGTCATATTGTTAGCATAAGAGAATTGAGCACAAATGCTAAACAAGGCCGTGAATATTAAACCAATATTTACTATACGTTTTGATATTAGATTAGGCATCATTTCTTCCTCGTCATTAAGGACAATAAAACGCTCTTAGCACTATAAGCATACACTTTATAAAGTATTAGCAACTTTAATTTAAAAAGAATAATTTCCTTAGTAAATAATAATAATGAATAGTGTCCTATTTACTGTACATATTAGATTATTTATTTGCATGCCGATGCCACATCAACTGTACACTTATATAACAAGCAATGTCTTTTCGTAGTATGACTTATTGACTACCGACTTTAGGAATCATTATGGATAAAAAAACACTTATAGCTGACACTCATGATATTTTTGATGCTTTTATCACTAACGGACTACACCATAATTACAATATATATTGTCAATTCCCTTTTAATGAGCATCTCGTTAATCAATATCACTACGGGGAACATTTTGATATTGAATTTAATGATGGCTGTAGACTCCACCAATAAAAAAGCCCCTACTTTATATAAGCAGGAGCCATCGTTTTGTTATGATGTAGTGTGTATTTTAGACCACTGACTTATTATTTTTGACGGCGAGCTCTAACATCACTAGCAAGTTGACGCAGAACTTTGTCTGTATCATCCCAACCAATACACGCATCAGTAATGCTTTGACCGTATGTTGGTGTTTTACCTTCTACGATATCTTGACGACCTTCAACTAAGTGACTTTCAATCATCACGCCAAAAATTGCACTATTACCATTCGCAATTTGCTGGCCGACATCAGCAGAGACTACCACTTGACGTTGATATTGTTTTGAACTATTGGCATGGCTAAAATCAATCATAAGCTTATTGCGCAACCCAGCATTTACAAGCTGTTGCATAATTTGATTGACATCATCAGCACCATAATTTGGTGCCTTACCGCCACGTAAAATAATGTGGCAATCTTCATTACCTGCCGTTGCTACAATCGCAGAGTGGCCATATTTAGTGACAGATAAAAAGTGATGAGGTGCGCTTGCTGAACCGATAGCATCCGTTGCTATTTTGATATTACCATCAGTACCATTTTTGAAACCTACAGGACAAGAAAGTCCTGATGCCAGTTCTCTATGCACTTGTGATTCAGTGGTACGTGCACCGATAGCTCCCCAGCTGATAAGATCCCCCATATATTGAGGTGTGATCATATCTAAGAACTCACCAGCCGTTGGTAATCCTAAATCTGTTAGATCTGCGAGTAGCTTGCGTCCAATACGTAAACCATCATTAAGCTGAAAGCTATTATCCATATACGGATCATTAATCAGCCCTTTCCAGCCAACCGTCGTACGTGGTTTTTCAAAATAGACTCGCATAACAACCTCAAGATCACCTTGAAGCTCATCTCTAAGTTGTTTTAATTTCTTACCGTACTCTAATGCAGCCACAGGATCATGAATAGAACAAGGGCCAACAATGACCAATAATCGATCATCTTCATCGTTTAAGATGTTATGAATAGCTTGGCGTGATTGGTAAACGGTTTCGGCCGCTTTATTAGATGCAGGAAACTTCTCTAACACAGCGATTGGTGGTAAAAGCTCTTTAATTTCACTGATTCGAACATCATCCGTTTTATGCATTTCCATTCTTCCTATAATTCCTTTTAATACACAGTAATTAGTCGACCAAGACAAATAACCATATAATCTTCAATTTGACACATTTGCTTAACTTATCGTTTAAAAACTTAGAGTGCAAACTGTTATTTAATCAAAAACTGAATGAACCCTGACATTTCTTTATAAGTGTTGCGTTATTCTGCACATAAATGACAATATATGAATAGAAAACATTAAAAATATAAAATAATTATTACACTGGAGAATAGAAAGCCTGTAAAATATACCAAGACCGACTTATTATTATGAAGCCTACAGTTTTAAAAAAAAATATACACATGCTCAATATATTTATAATATAAATATTTATAACAATTAATATATGATTTTAATAATTATGTGATTCTTTAATCATAAAAAAACATAACTAATGATGTATAAGTAGATATCAATTACATTTAAGGGATGCAGCATTGTCTGAAAACAATATAATCACATTTAATAATGTTGATAAATGGTACGGCCATTATCATGCATTAAAGAATATTAATCTTTCAATTAAAAAAGGTGAACGGTTAGTCATTTGTGGGCCATCAGGCTCAGGAAAATCGACCTTAATTCGCTGTATTAATGGTTTAGAGAAATATAATAATGGTGAAATAACCGTTGCTGGGCATTCATTAAACCATAAAGAGCTTCATGCAATACGAGGTCAAGTAGGTATGGTGTTTCAACACTTTAACTTATTTCCTCATATGAGCGTATTAGATAATTTAACATTAGCGCCTCGCCGTGCGTTAAAAATGTCTAAAGCTGATGCTGAAAAGCTTGCCCGTAATTTTTTGGAACGAGTGCATATTGGTCACCAAGCAGATAAGTTCCCAGGGCAACTTTCAGGTGGGCAACAGCAACGTGTTGCGATCGCTCGTTCCTTATGCATGAAACCTAATATATTGCTATTTGATGAGCCCACATCTGCACTTGATCCTGAAATGATCCGCGAAGTTCTTGATGTAATGAAAGAACTTGCCGATGATGGGATTACAATGGTATGTGTTACTCATGAAATGGGGTTTGCACGTCAAGTTGCTGATCGGGTTGTGTTTATGGATCAAGGTGAGATTGTTGAAATGGCGGCTCCAGCGCAACTTTTTGACCATCCTCAGCATAAACGTACACAACAATTTCTCGAAAATATTCTTAGTTATTAAGATCAAAATGATGACCCAAGATAGACGATCTCGAATTCCTCACCTCATCGGCATTGCATTACAGGTGATTTGCGTTGCTTCAATTATTATGTTGCTGCTTAATAGCGGCGCAAAAGCAATGCATTATCATTGGCAATGGTACCGTATTCCTGAACATCTTTGGTTTTATGAAGATGGCCAATGGTATCCAGGTGAGTTGATTGAAGGCTTAATGGTAACGCTGAAAATATCAGGCTTCAGTTTAATCTGCACTATCGTGATCGGTTTTATTACCGCATTATTACGAATGTCGGATTCGATCGTCGGTCGCAGTCTTGCTCGTGGTTATATTGAAGTTATTCGCAGTACACCTTTACTGGTACAAATTTACTTACTGTATTTTGTTTTTGGGCCAGTATTAGGTCTCGAACGCACGACTACAGCAATCTTAGCATTATCGTTATTTCAAGGTGCATACAGCGCTGAGATTTTCCGTTCTGGTTTACAAGGAATACCTAAGGGTCAACTTGAAGCCGCAGAAAGTTTAGGTCTATCACAAATAGATAGTTATCGATTTGTTGTTATTCCGCAAATGTTTAGAAAAATTATTCCACCGCTCACAAATGAAGCAGTGTCTTTAGTAAAAAATTCTTCCATTGTCAGTATCATGGCTATATTTGATTTAACAACGGAAGGACGAAATATTGTAGCTGATACTGCGATGCCATTTGAAGTCTGGTTTACTGTCGCAGCAATTTATCTTTGTATAACATTAACATTATCAGCACTAGCAACTTGGTTAGAACGTCGTTTAACTATTCCTAACCACTAATATTCTAATATTTATATGAACCATATGAACCAATGGAGAAAGCTATGAAACGCTTCATTGCGGTATTACTTACCGTTTTTACTTGCTTATTAGGGGCTACCAATGCCTTTGCGTCAGACGATACAAATGCTTTACAGCAAATAAAAGAAAGCGGCACATTACGGGTCGGTTTATCTACATTTGTCCCTTGGGCTATGCGCGATAAACAAGGTGATTTGATTGGCTTTGAAGTTGATGTTGCAAAACGTTTAGCTGCTGATGCTGGTTTGAAAATTGAATTCGTACCTACCGCTTGGGATGGTATTATTCCAGCACTATTAGCAGGTAAGTTTGATGTTATTATTGGTGGATTAACGATTACACCAGAGCGAAATATGAGTGTTCTTTTCACTCATCCATACTCATACTCAGCAGTTCAAATGGTTGCAAATAAAAAGCTTGCATCAAAAATGACAACAATTGCTGACTATAACAAACGTAGTGTAACTATTGCTGTTCGTAGTGGTGCCTACCCTGTTCAAACGGCACGTAAATTATTTCCAAAAGCAAAATTACGTCAGTTTGATGATGAAACTCAAGCTTTCCAAGAAGTATTAAATGGCAATGCTCAAGCAGCACTAGCATCAACACCAACGCCAGAGCAAATGGTGCTTAAAAATCCAAATAGTTTATTTATGCCATTTAAGAAACCATTAACACGTTACGCAACAGGTTTTGCTATTCGTCAGGGTGACTTTAACTTACTTAACTTCCTCAATAACTGGATTCAAGTGCGCACTGAAGACGGTTGGTTAAATAGTCGTTACCAGTACTGGTTTAAAACCATGAAATGGCAAGATCAGGTTAACGAGACTAAATAATAATGACTGTAACTAAAACGTCATGTAACAACGTACCACAGGCGGGTTCTCCCTCGCCTGTGGGCCGTCGTTTTAATTTTAAGCTAAATAAACTCGATGTTATTTTACTCATCATTATTAGCTGTTTTATTGGATGGTTAGCCTACCGCTCTTCGGTAGGTATCCACTATAACTGGCACTGGCATCGAGCACTTGAGCTTGTATTTACGTGTAGTCACGATGGCGGTATCCCTTACTTTATTCAAGGGATTATTAGTACAATTCGAGTAAGTATATGGGGAATGATTTTTGCGGCAACAGTGGGTTTATTGCTTGCGCTTGCACATCGTTCATCATTTAAGATCATCAACTTGATTGCAAGTAGTTACATTCAAGTTGTACGTAATATACCCCCGCTTGTTTTTGTGTTTATTTTTTACTTTTTCATTTCAAATCAACTTATTCCACTGCTAGGATTAAGTCATTTATTCCGCCACTACAGCGGTCAAGAAAATGTATTGCAAATAATATTATTTGGACACAGTAACTTATGGGAGAACTTATTTTCAGGTGTCTTATGTGTCGGGCTGATTGCTGCGGCTTATATTGCTGAAATTATTCGCTCTGGTATTGATACAATTAGCAAAGGTCAATGGGAAGCAGCTGATTCATTAGGATTATCTACGTACAGTCGATTTCGATTTGTGATATTCCCACAGGCATTTTCTGCTATCGTTCCCACGCTGGCTGGACAGTTTATTTCCATCGTCAAAGA
Source organism: Photobacterium andalusiense (assembly GCF_900185625.1). Taxonomy (GTDB): domain Bacteria; phylum Pseudomonadota; class Gammaproteobacteria; order Enterobacterales; family Vibrionaceae; genus Photobacterium; species Photobacterium aquimaris. The sequence goes on along the minus strand of NZ_FYAJ01000002.1, from coordinate 219,799 downwards.
CTCATCAATTATCTCATTGATTTCTATACAGGAAATGACATTTACTGGCTCAGAAATAGCTAACTCTTCTGGGTATATTTTTGAGATATGGCTCATTGTTGGCGCTGTTTATTTTATATTATGCTTTAGCTTATCGCTATTATTTAGAAAACTAGAAAAACACAGCTCACGTCATCTACAACGTTGATAACAACTTAGGCATCCCTAAATATTAATTATTTGGGGTGTCTATTTTCTATTGACAGTATTACCATTAAATATTGTCATTTATACAGATTATATATTTTTTTCTTACTGACTAAATCAATATATTTATTCATCCACGCTAGTATAAAAAACCTCATATTATATCACCTCAATTAATACATTAATTAAATTATAGTATTATTCCTGATGTTTGAGATAAAGTTCCCACAGCCCTGATCGCAACCCCACATTATTTGTAAGTAAATTCAAATTATATGATTCTAAAAATATGCTCAATTAGATACACATAGCTTTATTTCAAAAAAAATCTTAAGCATTTTTTTCTCACCCCAAGAAAAAACACAACCACTTCAATTAAAACTAAGACTAAAAACAGAGTAATCTAATACTGTAAATTATTAAGAGATCTAGGGGTTAATACCAATCCCTGATAAACTCATAAAAAAAATAATCTGTGAGCAAGAGCATGCAAGGTACACTTAGCAAAATGAAATCATCGCTTGGAGAGGTTGTCGATTACTACCTTCCTATTGGCGATCAACAACTTCACCTAAACCCTTTTATTGGTAAGCAATTAACCCTTACTCATACAGGTAATATATTCTGCTGTTCATGCGGTAAGAAAACCAAGAAGAGTTATTCACAAGGACATTGCTTTCCTTGTATGAAAAAACTGGCAAGTTGTGATATGTGTATAATGAAGCCAGAAACTTGCCATTACGCAAAAGGAACCTGCCGCGAACCACAGTGGGGAGAAGATAACTGCATGGTGCCTCACTATGTGTATCTTTCTAATACCTCTGCACTAAAAGTCGGTATTACTCGTCATACTCAACTTCCTACTCGTTGGATAGATCAAGGGGCTACACAAGCACTGGCAGTTTTAAAAGTAAAAACACGCCAAATCTCAGGTTTAGTGGAAGTTGCTATTGCTGAAATGGTGGCTGACAAAACCAATTGGCGCACCATGCTAAAAGGCAACAATACAGATATCGATTTACATCAACAAGCACAATTACTACTGCCAGAAGTAAAACAAAAACTGGCGGAGATCACTGCAGAGTTTGGTGAAGATGCAATTGAATATTTAACTAATGATATTGTTGATATTCATTATCCTGTTGATCATTTTCCAACCAAAATAGCATCTCACAATTTTGATAAGGAACCGGTTGTTAGCGGTATTCTTGAGGGTATTAAAGGCCAGTATTTATTATTTGATACTGGTGTGATTAATATCCGTAAATTTAGCAGTTACGAAGTTATTGTTGCGGAATAATCATAAGCTGCTGACAACTAAAAACGGCATTGATCTTGAGTAAGAGCAATGCCGCTTTTTATGTATTATTTTGAGGCAAATAAAGCTTATTTTGCTTTTGGCTGTACATATTTACGTTGACTATTTTGAATAGCAATATCACGCATAAAGTTTTTGCCTAACACTACCCCATTGCCGCCATCTATCAATTGGTATTCAACTTCATCGTTGCGCTCACCCAGCTTTGTGCGTAATAAAACGATAGGTAAACGGGTGTTATTATCAGTTTTTGACCAAGCATCGACAGGATATTTATATTCTTTACCTTGAAATATAAATTTAACCCAATTATCGCCGTTACGCTCAAACTCAACCAGATTTTTAACACCGACTCGAGATGTAGAAGATTTAGGATCAACATAAGCCGAAATATGTTTAGCGCCTGACAAAATCAATACCCACTCATGATGACCTAACACTAACATACCATCTTTAGTTTTAGAGCTTGCTTCATGGTTTACTTTGGTTAACTTCTTTGATGCCGTTGAAGCAGTTATTTTATCGGTTGTTACTTCAGTTGCAGCTAAGGCCTGTTTCTTAGCTCTATGAGCTTTTTTTTCAGCCGCAATAGTTTGAGCTTTGGAGGCTGCTTGCATTTCAGCAGCGGTCACCATCGAAGCAAACACCAACGGTTTTACTGTTGGTGTTGTTGAAACTGTTGGTTGTGATTGGTCTTTTAGTGATGGCTGTTGAGCACAACCAAAAAGCGACAAGGCCAATAAACCTACTGCAGTTTTCTTCATACATTCTCTCTTCTATTACATTTATACAGGCCGTAATTAACCATAATACGTGGTTTAACGTTATGCCAAATAAATCATCTGCCATCAGTAGCCTTTCTAATGTGCTGCCGCTTCATATAATGAAAACTTATTGGTTAACCATTGTTCATTATACCAGCCCATATTGCGACTATGTTTCGCATCATCCCATAGACTGAAAAAATGGCGACGTTCTTCAAAGCCATCATCTAAGTGACTTTTTTCAAGATAACGCTCTGCAATATGTAAGTCACTACGGACATCAAATAGATGAATTACATCCAGTTCTCGATGTTTAAAACCACTATCGCAAGGATCTAACAAACCAGCGACTTTAAAAGTAGTAGGATCAAACAACACATTAGCAATATGACAATCATCATGAACAAATGATGATGATTCATGGGCAATCGGAGCTAATACTTTGCTCCTATCTTCCCAAAGAGCGGTAAATTTATCTTTTAGAGCAGCACTGAAAGGAGAACCTATGCTCATCAAGTAGTGATATACGCTTCCCATCCAATCATCAAATGCTGACCCCAAGTTTTGACTAAACTCGCCATTTGAAAGCTCAAAACCTTGTGGATGCTGATGATCATGAAGTGCTAATAGAATATCAGTATAATCTTCTCTAAATGTCATCACCGCTTTAGAATCTTCAGGTAATTGGTGCGCAGAGATCCCTTCGAGCCAATCTAAAACGATATAATCATACCCACCTTCTCGACCAAACAAATAAATCTCAGGCACTGGGCATGACACAATTTTACGTAACTGCTCTAAACTCGCGACTTCTTTTCCTATACGACCGACTTCACGTGAAAATTTAACCACAATTTTCGACTTCCCTGAGGCCAGAAAAACGACCCAACCATAAAAGGTTTCCTGAATATCACACACGTCAGCTTTGCGACGAAACATTGCCATAAACGCATTTTCAGCAATGGTTTTTAGCTGGGGTTTATTCATCTTTAGTACCTTGATCATCATGGTCACACAATACAGATGATTTATACCTTTATGGAATAAATCATTGGTTTTATGTGACTTTTCGTTGTTTTATGTTTTAAGAATGCATCATAACAGCAAAGATAACCAGTATTGAGGAATAGAAAAGACGAAAATAGTTTACCTTTAGTTACAATTTCATTTTTAGTGATAATAATCACTTTTTTTTACTGATAATTTAGAGTTCTAAACTACGTAATTTTATTCTATAAAAATAACTAATTTATAACATGCAAAATCAAGCAAAAAAACATATAGATATGAGGTATATTTATGCTAAATGGGTATTCCGCTAATATGTATTATCTTCGCGAATTAATGCATCATAAAAAATACTTCGTTTTGTAATGATATAATCGAATTGTATTTTTTTGTTCGATATAAAATGACTTTACATTCTCATCATTATAGTCGTTGAAATACGCCTACTTTTTAGCTGTTTTTTGTGAGCTAGCTAAAGTTTTCATGCCAAAAGCCAGTGTTTAGTGTAATATCCAGCGACCAGAGCCGACCTCATTATGCGCTCTGCATTCAATAACGAACGATATCGGGGCGATATGCAATTACTCGAAGCCAAACTCCATAAAATTGACCGTCATAACTACCGCAGCTATTCAAGTATGCGCGGTGAATATCACTTTGTTGATTTCGACTTTTTTATCGATACCGTTCAGTCGGATCCCTTTGCGCCAGCTTCTCGCGTTCGTGCTCGTCGCGCATGGTCACTCACTGACCTTGAATGGCTACGTGGAAAATCGACTGATTATCAGCGTGCAGCTCGTGATTTTATTGCACGCTTCTTTGCTGATTTATCCCAGCAAGACAACGCTGTCTTAATTGACATGCCAGGACAAACAATTCTAGATCGTACCTCTGTCGTATTTGATGATGAAGGTATTGAATTACGTTTCCGCATTAATCTGCCATCTGATGGTCGTACTATTATTGCGAAAAAAACCCTTAATCTACTGACTTTCTATTTACCAAAAATGATTCGACGTGCCACTATCGCACGTGAATTACCAATGGATGAGTTACAACGTCACTGTGAGGCAGTAGAAGATCAAGTTGCGCTACGTAGCCAACTAAAACAACATAAATTATTAGCCTTTGTTGCTGATGGCAGCTTATTACCTCGTATTGCAGGTAACAGTGATTTGCCACTACCTGATGCTATTCCATTCCTAAGCCCTGATAACCTAGCGGTGGAGTTAGAAGCACCGCATAAAGGTAAGATTCGCGGTATGGGTATTCCTGAAGGTATTACGCTTATCGTTGGTGGTGGTTTCCACGGTAAGTCAACACTGCTAAGTGCTATTGAACGCTCGATCTATGATCATGTTCCTGGCGACGGCCGTGAATATGTTGTAACCAATGATGCTGCAGCTAAAATTCGTGCTGAAGATGGCCGTTGTGTTCACAATGTTGATCTATCGCCTTACATCAGCAATTTACCTATGGGTAAAGATACTACTGCGTTTAGTAGTCAAAATGCGTCAGGTTCAACCTCACAAGCATCATGGCTGCAAGAGTCCATTGAAGCTGGTGCTGAAGCTTTATTAATTGATGAAGATACCTCTGCGTCTAACTTCATGATCCGTGATGAGCGTATGCAAGCATTGATCTGTAAAGAAGATGAGCCAATTACACCATTAGTTGACCGTATCGCACTACTGCGCGATCAGCACAACATTTCAGTAATGCTAGTAATGGGTGGCTCTGGTGACTATCTTGATGTCGCAGATACTGTTATTCAAATGCACAATTATGATGCTATTGATGTAACCGAAAAAGCACGTGCGGTTGTTGCTTCTCACCCAACGCGTCGTAAACAAGAAGGAACAGAGGTTATTGTTCACCCTCGCACACGACAAATAAACCGTAGTGCCTTGCAATCAATGCTAGAAGAAGGCAAGTTCCGTATTCAGGTAAAAGACAAAACATCACTACGTTTTGGTCGTGAATACATTGACCTACAAGCACTAGAGCAAATTGCGCACTCAAGCCAACTGTTGGCTATTGGTTACTTGTGGTTCCAACTTGCACAAACTAAAGGTTGGGAAAAAAATCCTAGCCATGCATTTGCCAAGATGTTGCACGACAATTGGGCTGATATGATGCCTAAATACGGTGAAATGGCTAAGCCTCGTGTTATCGAGGTAATGGCGGTTTTAAACCGAATGCGTAAAGCTGAATTTAAGTAAGCCTTAGGCCAAACTCGGTTATTCTCTAAACCCCGCTCAATGCGGGGTTTATGTTAACTCAGGATACAGTAGCGAAATAAGCTACAATCAACTATAATATGCGGTCATTTTATTCGCAGATTACATTCATAAGCTGAAAATAATCATTAGTTTATGAATGTAATCGGCATAGGCCGACAGTTTAGGAACACAGCATGTCATTTTTATCTCAAGGTTTTTCTCAAGATCTCGTTAAAGCATTAACTGAGATGGGTTATGAGAAATTAACCCCAATTCAACAAAAAGCTATTCCTCAAGCACGACGTGGTGCTGATATTTTAGCTTTAGCACAAACAGGTACAGGCAAAACAGCAGCCTTCGCACTACCTATTATTCAAAAGTTGTTGGATAAACCAGCAACCAAAACTCGTTTTAACGTTCGCGCATTAATTCTGGCACCAACGCGTGAATTGGCTGAACAAATCTCAGTAAATATTAACGATTACGCAAAATATACTAACATTAATTGTGCCGCTATCTTTGGTGGTAAGAAAATGTCATCACAAGAAAAACGCCTAGAACAAGGTGTTGATATTCTTGTAGCAACACCGGGGCGTTTAATTGAGCACATGGAACAAAATAACGTTTCATTAGCTAACTTAGAATTTTTAGTGTTTGACGAAGCTGACCGTATGCTTGATATGGGCTTTATCGGTGCTATTCGCGTTATTTTAGAAGATATTCGCACTAAGCCACAAACAATGCTGTTCTCTGCAACCTCTTCTGCACAAATGAACGCATTAGCGGCAGATATTCTACGTAAGCCACAACGTATTACTGTAACACCAGAAAACAGTACAGCGTCAACGGTTGCACACGTAGTCTACCCTGTTGATGAAGATCGCAAACGTGAAATGCTATCTGAATTGATTGGTAAGAAAAACTGGCCACAAGTGTTAGTTTTTGTAAACTACAAAGAAACTGCAAACCAACTAGTTAAAGAACTAAAGCTTGATGGTATTAAAGCGGTACTTTGCCATGGTGATAAAGCACAAAGTGCTCGTCGTCGTGCATTAGAAGAGTTTAAAGAAGGTAAAGCACGCGTTATGGTTGCAACAGAAGTTGCTGCTCGCGGTCTAGATATTCAAAACTTACCGTATGTTGTAAACTACGACATGCCTTTCCTTGCTGAAGACTATGTACACCGTATTGGCCGTACTGGTCGTGCAGGACAAAAAGGTAATGCAATCTCATTTGTTAGCCGTGAAGAAGAACTTACTTTAGTTCAAATCGAGCGTTTGATTAATCAACGCATTCACCGCGTACAATTAGAAGGTTACGAGCCAAAGAGCCGTGAAGCATTAGTTGAGCGCATGAACACCAAAGCTGCTTATCGTGATCGTGCGGGTCGTCAAAATAATCCGACTCAAGATCAATCAGCTGCTGAACGTCGTGCTCGTTTACGTAAAGCAATTAGCAGTAAAGCAACTAAGATCACTCGTTTGAAGAAGTAATTTTCAAATGTGAATCAATCACAAAGCTTCGATGGTTAATCACTATCGAAGCTTTGTGATAAAACTCCAGAATTAATCGTGATTAAATGTAACACCCTAGAATTTATTATTATCCGTCATCATATTGTTAAACGTCACTTTTATCTGTTTTACCACCAACCCAACAAACATTATTATCTATAAAATATGATCTGTTTCGTAAAACAAATACACGATGATGATCAAATAACACCATTTTTTTACTTCCTCTATTTATCCCACGACCAATAATGAATTTATCTTATTGATATATAATAAAATACACATTCTAATGACCTCACAAAATTATGTTATTGATTGATATTATTTAACTTTATTTGAGGTATATATGCGACTGTCGTTGATCTTTATTGCCCTGCTATCCAGTATGTCTACCGCTGCTTTAGCGACTGAACAAGCTGATGAAAAATCATACTTAACCATTATTCCCAATCACAACCCGCAGTTAATTCGAAATTTTAACCCATTTATTAATTCTCGCTTGCACACTGCTCGTGATTTTATTTATGAACCTTTGGTTATATTCAATGAACTTAAAGGCAATATTCCGGTATTTCGTCTCGCCAAGAATTATACCGTTAGTGATGATTTGTTATCGTTAACATTTGATCTTCGTGATGACGTTAAATGGTCAGATGGCGAACAGTTTACCGCTGATGACATTCTTTATACCTTTGATATGATAAAGGCAAACAGTGCCTTAGATGATAGAGGGATCGCTAAGCGTATTAACAAAATAGAAAAAGATAATGATTACGCTATTACGTTTATCTTTAACGAAGTCAATACCAGCCTAGTTAATGATGTGGTCAGTATTCCTATCGTGCCACAACATATCTGGAGCAAAATAGATAAACCAGAAACCTTTACCAATGAACATCCTGTCGGTACAGGGCCATTTACAGAAATTGAACGCTTTACTCCTAGTCTCTTTACTCAATGCCGTAATCCTCATTATTGGGATAATGACAAGTTAAAAGTTGATTGCTTACGTATTCCACAAAAGAATCATAATGATCAAGTATTGGCTGATTTAATCAACTCTGAAATTGACTGGGCCGGCTCATTCGTCCCTGATATTGATCGTGTATTTGTTAATGCCTCTAAAAATCATGGCTATTGGTATCCACCAGCTGGTACGCAATCTTTCGTATTAAACTTTAACTCTACTGATCCAGCTAAGAAAGAAGCTCTTGAAAATATTGACTTTAGACGTGCTTTTTCAATGAGTTTAAATCGTCAAGAAATCATTGATATAGCTATTTATGGTAACGGTAAGGTGAATGATTTTGCTTCAGGGCTTGGCTATGGCTTTGAATCATGGTCGAATAAAAAAACCCATGAGAAATATAAACCTTATATGACTCATAACGTTAAAGAAGCTAAAGCCTTACTGAAAAAAGCTGGCTTTATTGATAAAGATGGCGATGGATTTGTAGAAACACCAACCGGTAAGAAGCTGACCTTAGAGATACAATCACCCAATGGCTGGACTGATTTTAATAATATTGTGTTACTTGCATCCGAGCAGATAAATGCAATAGGTATTAAAACTCAGGCTCGCACTCCTGATTTTTCTGTCTATAACCAAGCAATGATCACCGCCGATTATGACATTGCTTATACCAATTATTTCCATGGTGCTAGCCCGCATAAATACTGGGAATCCGCCTATCATTCTCGTTATCAAAAGAAAGACGGTATGCCACGTTTTGCTATGCACTTCTGGAAAAATGCAGAGCTAGATGGCTTACTTGATAGTTTTTACCAAACCAATAAACACGATCAGCAAATGACTATCGCACATAAAATTCAAGCATTATTAGCTGAGAATATGGTGACGATACCTGTATTATCTGGCCCTAACTTCTATCAATACAACACCAAACGCTTTACTGGATGGTGGAATGAAGCCAATCCGAAAGGACGCCCTATGATATGGGAAGGAACACCAGAGCGTGTATTACATGTTCTTGATCTTAAACCAATAGCACCAAAAAAATCGTAATATTTAACTAACAAAAAGCCGAGTTAAGATTGCTATCTTACTCGGCTTTTTTAGTTTTGCTTCTGTTGTACATTTTAGCTATAGCACTACATCATATAGCTCACTATCTATAATGAACGACGTTCCGCTTTGGTTGGAAAGATTCGGCACCAATCTTTTTTCATATCAACTACTTGCCACTGATGTTGTTTTGCAGCTTGCATCAATGCAGGGGTAAATTTACCTTCAAAAGAATCAGCGCCATATTGCCACTCACGTTCAGCATCGGTGTGATGGATTAACATCCCTAAACTGGCACCTTTTTGAGAGGTTGTCCATGATAGCATCGCTTGATCGCCCGTTGAGTTACCAACAGCAAGAATAGGACGCTTACCGATAATCGTCGCAATATTGATCGCTTTTTGTGGACCGTCATCAATATAGACCAACTTATTGTTTTTAATCAGTGTGCCATCTTTATAGGTATAACCAAAGGCAGTACCAATCACATTTTCAGCGGGAATGTGATAGATAGCTTCGCTCCACGGTTTAACAAATGCACCACCAGCACCCGTTACAATAAACACCTTAAATTTATGCGCATGGAGATAATCAATCAACTCTATCATCGGTTGATAAACTAAGTCTGTATATGAACGTTTAAAACGGGGAGACTGCGCTGTTGAGAGCCAATTTAAGACATCTTTATTATATTGCTTAGGCGTTAATCCTGCTTGAGATGTTGCAAGAATAGGCAGTAATGCCCCCCAACCTTTTGCAAAAATAGCTTTGGTGTTGTTGTCAAGTACCCACTTATACGGTGTTTCTGTTTTCCACTCAGGATGTTGTGCACTTTCATGCTTAATCTGACTAAAGGCAAACAAAAACTGCGTATAAGTTGGCTTTTCAGGCCACAATGTACCATCGTTATCTAACACCGCAATACGTGCACTGGGCTTGACGTAATCGGGATTACCGACGGTTGTTACTTCGTTAACAAACTGAGTAATAGCACTACGACTCGCACTACTATTCCATAATGGTAAAACATCACCATCATGACTGCATGTTGCACTATAAGCCGATGTTGATGCGGCAAGTAACGTAGCGATACCCACCCATATTGCTACCCTTTTTTTTCTAGTCACAAAGCTAGATCCTTGTTATTCGTTTTTAATGGTAATAAAAAGCAGGTCTTCGATAACCTGCTTTTTGTTTTATTTGATTCTAGTTGTAATCTGCGTAAGGGTTAACACTATTAAGCACAATAGCATGTTCAAACTCAGACAATTTAATCGCATCAGGTGTAATGGTTACTGAATGCTCATCCATCACTGCTTCACCAAACTGATAACGAATAGTTTCTTGTCCTTGGCATGCATTAACATCATTACTGCTTGTAACAGCTTTAACAGCCTGATTGCGCGTCTGATAAACAGCCATAGCATCATTACCGTATTTAGCGGTTAACATCGCAATAGTTTGTTGTGGTGATAACACTAAACCCGATGCATTATTGCCACCAAAACCTTTAGCGTTAAGAATAACTGCTTTATAGTTTTGACCATACTCACCTGCATAAGTGTGCTCCATTAAAATATTAAGATTAGAGCAATGCACATCATCAGCAATATGATCTATGGTATTAATCGCGGGTAACCAACCGTATTGCCATACACCAAGAGAAGCGACAAGTTGATCACCAGCAGCGGCACTCATAGAATGGCCTACATACGATTTAATTGCAGCAACAGGCCAACTTTCAATGCCAAACGTTTTAGCAACTTCGTTAAGAATATGGCTTTCTGTGACGCGGTTTTGTGGCGTTCCGGTACCATGTGCTTGGACAAATGTCTGCTTCACGCCCTCTTCACCTAGGATCGCCTTTGCCAATGCCGCCGCTTTTGCCACAGTGACATAGTTACCTACACCTGGCGCTGAAATTGACTTTTTATTGGCATCCGCATTAACAAATACATCAGCCACAGAACCATAAATATTAGCGCCTAATTCAAGGGCTAATTCATCATTCATTAACACCACAAATTGGGCTGACTCTGCCATTGTAAAACCAGCATTGGATGAGAATGGACGGCAAGCTCGACGGTTATCAACACTATCGATACCATCAAGCGTTTTTAATTGTTCATCTTCAGCCAGTGCACCCATCACTCGAAAGCCTTCCATGATCTCAGGCTCTACTGGTGCTTCGGCATTACCGACAATCACAACTTTTGCTTTGCCATGCTGAATATCATGCATACCTTGGCGAAGGTTATAAAGGAACGTTGCACATGCCCCCATATTCGTACCTGTTGCGCCAATACTGTTGATCACATAGCCGTTAATAAAATCTGCTGGCATTTCAGCAAAAGATAAAGCCATCATCTTTGAACTAACACGCCCACCAGTAAGGTGCGCAGCAATCATGCCCCCTAGTGAGTTATCATCAATTTGTGCTAGCCCGCTTCCAGCGTACACAGAGACTTCATCAGGGCGAATATGACGTAATACTTCATTCCACTCAAAACCTAATGAATTAAGGGCATCTGAAGCGCCATATACCGTTAGCGACAAGCCTCGTGGGTGAAAGCGAGAATTGTATAATTTGCTTGGTTCAAAACCAGTAGGAATATTACCGCCACTTGAAACAGGAAAAGCAACACGGCCTTCTACTAATGCGTCAAGGTTACCCATTACGGTGATCACCGCTTTTGCACCTTGAATATCAACTTGCCAGTTCGACGGAATATGATTAGGTAATTTAGATTTACGCAATGTAAATGTGATCTGATCATCTGCTGAATTTAAATTCGCTTTATATTGATATAGCAAATTATCAGGATCAAAAGAATGAATACGGCGCACGCAAGTGCCCGCTTTAATCGCGGTAATTATATCTTCGGTAATAGCACCATCGTCACTCAGTCCCATACGACGAGCAAGATCTTGCCATGTTGATTGCATTACATCATCAGATAGTACATCAGCGATCATCAGCTTATAGCTATGAAAGCCTGAACTACGACCAGCAGCATTGATGCCACCTAAACCCACAATTAGCGGTAATTTTGCCATTTTAATATCCTGAGATCGATTTAATACACCGTTGAAATCAGAATATCAGTATTAACCTATGATTCACTCTACGTTTGTGCCAAAATTACTTGTATTCCAGCCAAACTAACCAAAATATTACTCTAACGTATATTTTGTAATCAATTACGACGGAAACAAAAATAATGCGAGTAGGTTTTATTCTTTTCCACCGGGCACTTATCACTGGAATCTCATTAAGTGCCGAGATGTTAACCAGTGCTGCAAGTCTGCGTGATCGTAAAACTCAGCAACAATCGCCGTTTGAAATTAAGCTAATTGCTTCCAGTTTAGCATCGCCTACGTTAACCGCAGGTATTCGCATTCAACCCGATATTACCTTTGAAGATGATACAAATTTTGACATTATTATTGTGCCACCGATGTGGGGAAACCCTATCTCTTCAATTGCAAAACACCCTCAAATACCCGCATGGCTAATTAAGCAATATCATAATGGTGCGCAGATAATTGCCACAGGAACAGGCGTTACATGGCTAGCTGAAACTGGATTATTAAATCACCAAACAGCCACAACTCATTGGTATTTTTATGACAAATTTTCCCAACGTTACCCACAAATAAAACTTAATCGTCAGGCATCTATTACCTCGGCTAATGGTCTTTATTGCACTGAAAGTATTAACTCACAGACAGAAATGGTGCTGTTTTTAATTTCTAAATACTATGGTCAGAAAATTGCTAATACCATCGAAACTCATTATGGCCATGAAATAAGTAAATCAGGTCATCAACCTTTTTATGAGATTGGTGGTCAAGTACAATTTGATGAATCTATCGCTCAAGCACAAGATTGGATGCAACGCTGTATGTCGCAACCATTAACGACTCAGCAAATTGCCCAGCATTGTGGTCTACCTTTACGGAGCTTCAATCGTAAATTTAAAGATCAAGTGGGACAAGCCCCCCATCAATATCTGCAAAAAATACGAATGGAAACCGCTAAAGAGTTATTGCGTGATTTTGGGATGTCATTATCTGATGTATCAGAACAGGTGGGATATAAAGATCCGTATCATTTTTCAACACGGTTTCAAAAAGAATTTAATATTACCCCTTCTCAATATCGTAATATGGTGAAGGCAAAAGCCTACAACGTTCAATAATCAACATTTATAAAACCAATAAAAACGCCTAGCGCTAAGACTAGGCGTTTTTATTCTAATAAGTGAGTGACGGCGTCGATTAAAATTTTCGACTTGTTACATCTTCGTATTCGCCATCAATCACGTTTGAAGTTGTTTGACGTTGTTGACGAAACACACTATTCATTGTTTCATCTTGGCCAGCAAAACCTTCTGTAAAGTTCTTTTCTTCGTATTGCATACCTTCGGCAGCAAGTTTACGTTTAATAAATGGTTTCGCAATCATCGCCGCAATACCAAGGAATAGTGCCATAATAGCAGCAAAAGAAACTGCAAATAAGCCGATTACAACAGCAAAAAAACCAGTAAGTAAATTTCTCATGGACACGCCTCTCTAAAATCATATCAATCAGGCCGTTAAGTTATCTTAACATTTATCATGTACCTGATAAGTCTGCTTATGCGAACATCAATTCAATACTTTTATTATCGTTCTAAATAGTAGCGCCTTATAAATGAACCGACCATGAACATAAGTATAAATTTGCCACTTAAAGTAAGTTTTATTACACTTTATCGTAAAAAGAAAGATAAATCTTTTTAAGATAAAAAACTGATACTTAGTTTGCTGTAATAATGATTTAAACCGTTAGGCTCTTGACACTATGAATATCACATTGAATACGACTAATTTTATCATTTGCTAATAAAAAATAGGCATCTTGAGGTAAATCCTGAGAGAACACCTCATCATAGGTCATGCCAACATAGACTCCGCGAAATACAGCTCCTGTTAAACCATGTGAAATCACAATTGCATTTTCAGAAACAGAAATATCTGCTAAAAAATCTTCGATGCGATCTTTAACGTTAAAATACGATTCAGCATTTGGTGCCATTAAATACCAATCTTTCTGCTCGCAAAGCCGTGGTTGCTTCATTTTAAGGTCTGGAATATAAGCTTGTTCCCAATTACCTAAACAAAACTCTTGTAAACGCGGATCTTGCACAATGTCACTTGGGTCAATACCGATTTGTTGAGCAACAATTTCAGCGGTTTGAACTGCGCGACCTAATGGACTTGAATAAATAGTCCATTGACTTTTATTGGCTAACTTATTTTTTAGCGATAAACCAATAGCTAATGCTTGCTGTTGTCCTAAATTCGTTAAGTTAGAATTACAATGTCCTTGTAAGCGCTGTTGTGCATTAAAAACTGTTTGTCCGTGACGTAATAAAAATATACTTTTTGACATGGCATTCCCCCTTAAAGTGGATGTTAGGTTATACCATCTGCGCATCACCAACAATAACTAAGCCAAAAACAAACTTGAATTAATAGCAATTATTCTTATTAATCCCGTTCAACATTCTTATCTAAATCACATTAAAAACCACGACACGCAAACGCTTACCTTTTTTAAGCCTATGATTACAAAGAAATTAAATGAAAATAAATTACAAATGAGCCCTCTTTATCCCTAAAAGGTATCATGCTATTATGCCGTCCCTATTTGTACTACGAATATAAAATAGACAGTTTACTATGGTCTAATCTCTGCTTTTTTTAAGCAATTCGTATCTTTGGCTTATACGGATATAGCCTTTTAGGTAATTCATACAATAATTAAACATCACTGAGGCACACCACGTTATTACAACAACTTTGCTCTCAGTCGATAATAAGAATAGAGACTCTTAAATGGTAAATATCATTATTGACGGTAAAACGTTCAAGGTAAATAAAAGTCAAACCTTGCTCAACGCTGCACAACAATGTGGCATTACAATCCCCTCACTCTGTGATGTTGATGGTTTTCATCATAACTGCGACTTGTGTGACGTTGAAATTGAGCACCGTGGTATAGTCAAATCCTGTCGTGTCTACCCTACTGAAGGCATGAAAGTTACCACAACTTCTACCGCTTTGAACCAACGCCGTAAACATGCACTTGAGCAGCTTTTATCTGCACCTAATATCAGTTGTAGCGTGCCACCTTGCCAAGTTGCTTGCCCTGCTGATGTAGATATTCAATCCTATCTTTATTTTATTGCTACTAATCAGCCTCAAAAAGCGATTGAAGTTATCAAGAAAACTTTACCAATGCCCTTGTCTATTGGTCGAGTATGCCCTGCTTTTTGTGAAGCTAAATGTCAACGAAAATTAGTCGATGGTTCGATTGCAATTCGCCAAATTAAACGCTACGCCGCAGATATAGATTTAGCCTCTTTACAAGCATATACGCCAACGAAAAAGCCAACTAAACCGCAACGAATTGCTATTGTTGGTGCCGGTCCTGGTGGGTTAAGTTGTGGTTACTTCCTCAGCAATGAAGGTTACAACGTCACTGTTTTTGAATCGATGCCACAAGCTGGCGGTTGGTTACGTTATGGTATTCCAGAATACCGCTTACCTAAAGATGTATTAGATCAAGAAATTGACATCATGTGCCGTAATGGTATGACAATCGAAACCAATAAAAAATTAGGGACTGATTTTAGCTTATCGTCACTAAAACAAGATTATGACGCAGTGTGTTTGGCTGTTGGTGCTTCACTTGCTAGTGAAATGCGTTATGACGGTACTGATCTAAAAGGCCATTATCTTGGTGTCGACTTTTTAAAAGATCAAATATTGGATAAGCAATACACGATTGGTAAAAAAGTAGCCGTGATTGGTGGCGGCAATACTGCTATTGATTGCGCTCGAACAGCGCTACGCTTAGGTGCAGACACGACCCTGATCTATCGTCGTACTCGTGATGAAATGCCCGCTGAATTATATGAAATTGAAGAAGCTGAACATGAAGGCGTTAAATTCTTATTTTTAACCAACCCTGTTGAAAATATTGCAGATGAAAATGGTCGCGTATGCCAAGTTAAATTAGAAACTATGGCACTGGGTGAACCTGACGCTTCTGGTCGTTGCTCACCTAGAGCAACAGGTGAATATATCTATGCTGAATTTGACACTGTGATTGCCGCTGTTTCACAAAAAACAGATACGCGCTTTTTAGATAATGACAGCATTGAGTTACCAATGAGTCGTTGGAACACGCTCGATACCGATGAACAAACGATGTACTCTGGCGTTGATAATATTTTTGGCATCGGTGATTTTCGTCGTGGTCCAGCAACAGCCATTGAGGCGATTGCTGATGGTCGTAAAGCAGCACAAGCTATTGATGCTAATTTTGGTGGCGATATGGAGAAGCTTTACACTGAATCATTCCGCGAACGTAATGTTAGCCGTAGCCATTTAATTCGTCCAGATCATGTCAACAAACTCAAAGATGTGATGCGCTCATTACTATCAACTAATAACGCCACTGATATTGAAACAGAACTTGAGCATGCGTTAACACAAGTAATGCGCAATAAGATGGCAGAACTTAAGCTACATGAACGTCATTTAAGTTTTAATGAGGTTGAAAGCGGTTATAGTGACCAAGTTGCTATTAATGAAGCTAAACGTTGTCTCAGCTGTGGTTGTCATGATGGTAATAACTGTAAACTGCGTCATTACGCGACTGATTATAAAGTTGATAAAAACTTAATAATTAGTGGGTTACGACCAATTACAGCATGATCACTTCTAAAGTAGCCTTAAAGAGCTAATAAAAAAGCCACTGTCGATATTTGTTATTTAAACAAATACCACCAGTGGCTTTTATTTAACGTAAATCATGAGATAACGCTAAATTATTCGACTAAATTCATTGGACGTAATTTTACATACTCAAATAATTTATATTCATCAGCGGCAGTTAAAAAGTTGAGAAAATGCGCGCTTTCTAAATGTGCATCAAGGTGAGCTTGTGACAGCCATACTTCTTGCATCACAAATAATCCTGCTTCATTTTGATCAGCAAACAGCTTATAACTTTCACAACCTGCTTCTAAATGCGTTGGCGCAATAAGTGACTCTAATAATGCTTGCGCTTTCTCGATACAATGAGAATTAGCTTTAATTTCTGCTAATAAATAAATCATCCGTTAACACTCCGTAAAAATTTGCTCATTCTGCCAACGTGACTTTGGCACCTCAACATTAAAATCATCAGCACTATGATAGCCAATAGGTACAACGACTAAACTTGTAAGACCTTGCGCATTAAGATCAAATTCTTTATCTAAAGTCTCACGATCAAAACCTTCAAGAGGTACTGCATCAATCCCCATTGCAGCAACACCTAATAGCAACGAACCAATATTAAGATATACTTGTTTCTGCATCCAATGATCAGCATCACCTAATGTTTTTCGATGTAAATCAACAAAGAAATTACGTCCATCAACCATGCGTTGCTTTGATTGTTCATTTGAGAAACGACCATCTTGCTGTTCACACGCTAATAGATCATTTAAGTAATCATCATCTACCGTTGTTTTTGAGCAAAAAACTAATACATGTGACGCATTTAAAATTTTAGGTTTATTAAATACATACGGTCCTTCAGCTGCTGTCGCTATACGCTGTTTCGCGTCATCTGTAGCGGCAACAATAATATGCCAAGGCTGTGAGTTTACACTAGAAGCACTTAATCTAATTAACGCTTTAATTTGTTGTAATTGATCATCTGTTAACTTACGAGAAGGATCAAAAGCTTTGGTTGAATAGCGCTTCTTCGCAGCATCTACAATAGTCATATTATTTTCCTGTACCGTATAATCTTTAATGCTATACCATACTCTTAGATGATAAAAAGGAAAACCTATACACTATATCGATTTTCCAAAACTCATTTTTACTCTCAGAAACGATTATTACAATGTTGTACGCGTTACTTCATATCTTCTTCGATAGCCTTAAGTCCTGCTTGGCGTCCTAGCTCATAGCCTGCATTTAATTTATTGACATCACGTGTTAGACGCTTAATCAAAAAATCTTTATTAGGAACAATGGCTGTAATTCGACAATCAGCTGGCGGATTATGAATAAAGTACAATGCCTTATTATAACGAGATTCCTTTGTCAAAAATTCTTGACCAAATACTGGCGTTGTTTTAAAAATTTTGCGGGTTAACCACGGCACTTGATGGCTATGAACAAAATTTGCCTGCGCATGAGATAGTACGACGGTAATATCACGCGCCCCACGACGATAAGCTTCAATAACGGGAATAGGATCAGCAATGCCACCATCACTCATCGCAATACCATCTACTTTAGGAAAATTACGATAAACAATCGGTAATGCGCAGGTTGCGGTCATCAGACTTTGTAAATTATCACGTTTCACTTCAATATAATCAGCATCGCCAGTAGCTATATTCGTTGTGGTAGCAAAAAGCGGGATCCCTTGGCTTTCATATTTATCAACTTCAAGTGGTAAATTATTAATACTTTCAGACCATAGCCAATCAATATCAATAAGGTTGCCCCCTTTTGCAAAGCGAACGTAGTTAATAAATGACTTACTGCGAGCATATTCCGTGATCACTTGGTAGTTACGTTTATGGTTTTTACACAAGTAACCCATTAACACCATTGATCCGGCAGAAACACCAATCGTAAAATCGAATGGGTTGTAATCTTTTTCAAGAAATGCATCAAGAACACCCGTAGCAAAAATGCCACGCATTGCTCCACCCTCAACAACCAAAGCACGCTTAGGTGTATCATTCATAACATTTATCCTTATAAGTTATAAACTTATTGAAATCCAATCGCATGTGACATCAGAGTATCAATATAAGCCGAATATTACTGTGCACAATAATAGAAAAAGCATACTTTTATTGCATATTTCAGTTTAAAAACAACCACACTGCTCATATGAGGGTTATTCCACTTAGTAAATATATAAGCTTTTTTAAAACTTACAAAAATAAAACACGTAATTTCAACCACAACCACCGACTAATATTTATTCTTCAGTCATCGTTATTGCTGAAATAAAACAAGCATCAATGCACTCTAGACAACGATTACATTTGTCTGTATCAATAACTGGCTTTTTATCTGCATACCATGTGATTGCCTGCTTTGAACACGAATCATTACAACTTTCACAATAGCCATATAAATTATCACAAGTATTACTGATCACTAATCGAGGCTGTTTAACTGGCGGCCGCGCAAAATGGGTAAATAATTGACGACGGCTATATTGCTTTGAATCACGCATTGAAATAAATCTTAGTCGGTGTTTTAACAGCATTAAACTGCAGAGCAAGCTCTGTAATAAAACGTTGGCCTAATTCAGCTAAGTCACGATAAGCACCAACGGGCGCAGCTTGTTGTAATAATTCTAAATAATGTTCTGACCAAGGCAATAAATGGTTGGATAATAACTCAGTAACAGCGTCATATTGTTGCTCTTCAATTAAGCTGGCGATTACCATCACCATTAATCCAAATTGATCTTCAGGTTCATTATGTTTTGCTTCAAATTCAATCCTGTTTTGTTGTAAAAAATGACGAAAAGCGAGGGTTGAATCACCAAATACCACCGATTCTTTATCTAAATAAACCGATCCCCAAGGTGGTGCTTCCATTTCACCAACACCAGTAAATAATTGATCATGCCAGACAGATAAAGTATGAGGATCTGTCGCCGAAATGGCTGCTGTGGTTTTATCAAACAGAGAAAATCCGCTGTTATCTAACGCTAAAACTGCATTAATACCTACCGTTTCATATTGGCTTGGATGGTAATAAAACAAACCACCGATAATTCTACTTAATACTTTTATATTTTCCATATCATTACAAATGAACATAGTTTCTCATCATCTATTAATTTATATCTTTAACATAATAATGCTTTGAAACTATTTTACATATATTGATACAAAACAATAAATGATAATTTGATAAAGGCATAATTGCGCCATCACAAACAAAGAAGTAATGTCGTAAGGATATATCGTGTCGAATTCAAAAAAGCCACTGAGCATAACTCGTCGTAGCGTGCTTAAAAGTGGATCTTTACTGGCTGCTGCCGCTGGAGGAATGTCCCTACCATTTACCAGTGTTAAAGCCATTGCTAAAGAAACACCAATCAAACCCAATGAACACATTGTTTGGTCATCATGTACTGTTAACTGCGGCTCTCGTTGCCCATTACGAATGCATGTTGTTGATGGTGAGATTAAATATGTAGAAACAGACAACACCGGTGATGATGTGTTTAACCATTCTCACCAAGTACGTGCCTGTTTACGTGGGCGTTCAATGCGTCGCCGAGTTTACAACCCCGATCGTCTCAAATACCCATTAAAACGTATTGGTAAACGTGGTGAAGGTAAATTTCAACGTATTAGTTGGGATGAAGCATTTGATATCATCGGCAATAGTCTCAAGCATACGATTAAAGAATATGGTAATGATGCGATCTACCTCAACTATGGCACTGGAACCCTTGGTGGAACGGTAACAAAAAGTTGGGATCCATCAAGCACGCTTATCGCTCGTATGATGAACCTTTGTGGTGGCTACTTGAACCACTATGGTGACTATTCTGCGGCAAACATTGAGCGTATGAGTGAATTCTTCTACGGCGCATTTGTTGATAATAACAGCATTGATGATGTTCAAAATGCTGATTTATGTATCATGTTTGGTAATAACCCAGCAGAAACACGCATGTCTGGTGGCGGTCAAGTTCACAGTTTTGTTGATGGCCAAAAAATCCATCATACTCGCACTATTTGTATTGATCCGCGTTATACCGATACAGCCGGTGGTCGTGAAGATCAGTGGATTCCAATTAAACATGGTACTGATGCTGCATTATGTGCCGCAATCGCCCATGTATTAATTACAGAA
The DNA here is from genome assembly GCF_900185625.1 of Photobacterium andalusiense. Classification (GTDB taxonomy): domain Bacteria; phylum Pseudomonadota; class Gammaproteobacteria; order Enterobacterales; family Vibrionaceae; genus Photobacterium; species Photobacterium aquimaris. The sequence continues at coordinate 198,806 of NZ_FYAJ01000002.1, read as the reverse complement.
AATAAAGTTGATCAGCCATTTCTAAATAAATACTGTGTTGGCTACGATGCTACAACATTACCGTCATCTGCGCCTAAAAATGGCAGCTACAAAGACTATATTTTAGGTAATGGCGATGATAAAACCGCGAAAACACCGCAATGGGCAGCCCCTATTACAGGTATTCCAGCAGATATAATCATCAAGCTTGCGCGTGAAATCGGCAATGCTGATCGCACTTATATTACTCAAGGTTGGGGATTACAACGTTCAGCAAACGGTGAACAAGCGTGTAAAGCAATCATGATGTTATCTTTATTGCGTGGTCAAGTAGGCCTTCAAGGTGGTGGTACTGGTGCTCGTGAAGGTAATCATAGTTACCCTTTTGTTCGTTTCCCTAAAGTTGATAATCCAATAAAAACCGCTATTCCAATGTTTTTATGGACCGATGCTATTTTCCGTGCCAATGAAATGACGGATAAAACCGATGGTATTCTCGGCGCTGAAAAGCTCAATAATCCAATTAAGTTTATCTGGAACTATGCGGGTAACTGTCTGATTAACCAACATTCAGATATCAACCGTACCCATGATATTTTACAAGATGAAAAAGCCTGCGAAATGATTGTGGTGATTGATAACCACATGACATCATCTGCAAAATATGCCGATATTGTCCTGCCAGACTGTACCACATCAGAACAATCAGATTTCTGCATGGACGGTGCAGCGGCATCCATGCCCTATTTCATTTTTGCAAGCCAAGCCATTAAACCGCGCTTTGAGTGCAAACCTATTTACGACATCATGTCTGGCGTTGCCAAACGTATGGGTGTTGAGCAAGCCTTTACTGAAGGCCGTACTCAGGAAGAATGGTTACAGTGGATGTATGCTGAAACTGTTAAGCAAAATAATGATCCCGATTTACCTGATTACGACACCATGCGAAAACAAGGGATCTATAAAAAGCAATTTGATCGCCCACATGTACCTTATGAGGACTTCCGCGCAGATCCGATTGCTAACCCACTTTCGACACCATCAGGAAAAATTGAGATTTACTCAGAGCAATTAGCAGTTATCGCTAAAGAATGGACTCTTGGTAAAGATGAATTCATCACTCCTATTGCCGAATACCATTCAACGTTTAATGGTTGGGATGCAAAAGAACGTGAACAATTCCCATTACAATTAACCGGTTTCCACTATAAAGCCCGTGCCCATTCAACTTACGGTAATGTTGATATTTTAAAAGCTGCAGCGCCGCAAGAACTATGGATGAACCCTGTCGATGCAGCGCCTCGCGGCATTAAAAATGGCGATCTAGTTAGTGTTCGTAGTCAGCAAGGCGAAGTTAACGTGCGTGTAAAAGTCACTCCTCGCATCATGCCCCATGTCACAGCTCTTGGTGAAGGCGCTTGGTATTCACCCAACAGTAAAGGTGTTGATCAGGCAGGTTCAATCAATGTTCTCACTACCAGCCGTCCAAGTCCGTTAGCAAAATCTAACCCATCTCACACCAACCTAGTTGAAGTGAAACTCGTTAAAAGCATGGGAGCTGTATAATGACACCGAAAAAACAATACGGTTTTTACATCGATTCAAGTAAATGTACAGGCTGTAAGACCTGCCAATTATCATGTAAAGACAATAAAGATCTGGGCATTGATCGTAACTTTCGTCGAATTTATGAATATGTAGGTGGCAATTGGAGTGAGAATAACGGCGTATTTCGCCAAGATGTGTTCTCATATTATCTCTCAATTTCGTGTAATCACTGTGATGATCCTGCTTGTACTAAAGTATGCCCATCAGGCGCTATGCATAAACGTGAAGAAGATGGTTTAGTTGTTGTCAATGAAGATGTTTGCATTGGTTGTAAATATTGTCACATGGCATGTCCATATGGTGCGCCGCAATACAGTGAAGAAAAAGGCCATATGACCAAATGTGACGGCTGTTTTGAGCGTGTTGCTGAAGGGCTAATGCCTATTTGTGTTGATAGTTGTCCATTGCGTGCTATCGAGTTTGGGGAAATAAGCGAGCTGCGCAAGAAATACGGCACCAATGCTAATTGTGCTCCACTGCCAGATTCAAACATTACCCATCCAAACTTGATCATTAAGTTAAATCCAAACGGTAAGCCTGTAGGTGATACCAGTGGCTTTTTACAGAACCCTCGAGAGGTAAAATAATGCTATATCCTGAATTACCCCTGGTTGCCTTCACTGTATTAGCACAAACAGCCGTCGGCGGTTATATCATTACAGCAGGACGGTTATCTCAACTGGGATCAGCAGCCAAACATCGCCAGCCTTTGGTATTAAGTATGATTGTATTATGGGCATTTATGGCAATCGGTTTTGCTGCTTCTACTATGCACCTCGGCAGCCCTTTACGGGCATTTAATGCGCTTAACCGTGTTGGTCACTCTGGTTTATCGAATGAAATCTTAACTGGTAGTATATTTTTTGCTGTAGGTGGCCTGTATTGGTTAGCTGACCTGCTCAAAATAGTGACTGAATCTGTATTAAAAATTGCACGTATTATTGTGGCAATTGCCGGCATTGTATTTATGGCGGCAATGATCAAAGTATACTTGATTAATACCGTACCCGTTTGGGATAGCAGTTTTACTTACGTTGAATTTATTGGCACTGTATTAATGTCAGGTGTATTACTGGGTTATGTATTGCTCAATCTAACCCAAACTGCCACTGCGACATTAAACACTAAACTAGCAATTTTTGGTGTTTGCATGATTGCTATACATCTGGTTATCACTGCTTGGCAATTGGTTGATATCGCAACAATAACTACATCAATTCAAACTGGAGCTGAACATTTAGCGGTTTACTCAGGGTCAATTATTACGCGCTTGGTATTACTGGTGATAGCTGGAGGGCTATGGTTATTCTCTGCGTTTAAAGCACATCAAACTAAAGCAATTACAGCCATTAGTTTGCTGGCTTTTATCGTGATGTTTATTGCTGAACTTATCGGTCGCGGCGTTTTTTACGGCTTACACTTCACCGTTGGAATCATATAATTGATTTAATATTATAAGCATAATGAAAAACGCCATACACGACCTAAAAAGTGTGGATGGCGTTTTAATCTAAATTACTGCACCATTGCTTTAGTATTCAAATAAGATTTAACCGCTCTAAAACTAGCAGCAAACGTTAACCCTGCAGTAATAACTGGGAACACAAACATTAATGGTCTTAACGTTGTCATTATTGCGATAACTGATTCTGATGTTGGCTGATAAAGAGGAAGAAAATAAACAATGCTATAACTTAAGCATAATGTAATCACTAAAAATACAGCAGCAACAATCACACCGAATAACCATGACTCATCGGTTAATTGTGCAAACATTTTACCATAACGTTCAGCACCAGATTTACTTATACCCACCACTAACTTCATCCTTTAAGCGCGTTAATAAATCATCTCCAATATAATCATTAATATCTATCAGAGATGATGTCTTGTTTTACTAATTACGATATAACGTCACAATGTTTTGAGGTATAAAATTAACCATATCGCCCTGAACAAGCATTTCTAGTTCAATATCAGAACTCACTTCGATCACTTCACCCTTCATAAAATCAGACTGACAATCAACAATTTTCACTTTAATTTCATGTTTATTTGAGCGAAGTTTTGCGGTTTCTCCTATCTCGATCGGCTTGTAAATATCAACAGGTGCTTTACCAAAGAAAGATCTTGGACCATTTACGTCATCCCACTGCATCGTCATTTCCTTATGATTAATATATCTAACCTGACTCATTCCATGTAAGTCGAGTAAATTTGGTTATTGCTTCTGTAACATAACCATCACATTTTATAGTGAGTTTAATTATTTATTCAACGAAAAAAACGACAAAAAAGGTGATTAAAACCACGAATACAGCCTATTTTAAGCTACTTTTATTTCGTTTATGACAACGATGTAAGGTTTTATTTCTTTAAATAACTAAACTCAATATTTTTATCTAATAAATAAAATTAACAAACAAATGTTAATGATAATCAATAAAGCCTACACGATTATAATGCTTCAAAATCAGCTCTCTGTTTTTCTATACTTACAAATTTAATGATCTTCTCCCACTTACTTGATTGGTATGTCATCATTAAATATCCTTTTTCACCAGATAAGCCTTTTAGCTCAACTATAGCTTTGCTGCCATCTTTTCCATGCCAATGAGACAACCAATTACCACAATCATTAGCCTTTAAACATTGATAGAATGCGTTGTCGTCATCATTATTATTAGCCGAATAATCAGTTAGTTGGGGAGGATTGTATTTTTTAGTTAAGCTTGTTTTTACTTGACTGTACAAAGCTTTCCCTGCAACGCCAAGCGTATCACTAGAAATATTTCGACTAACGAGCATTACTTTTTGAAGCCCATGTTTATGATCGATAACTACGATATAACGCTCACCATAAGAAACTTTTTTTATCGGTTGCGTTGTTTCACACACCATTAAATGTTTTCTAGTAGAACAATCAGTTAACAACACTTTACTGCTTATTTGCTGATAAGATTGCCCCCATACAAAACCAAATGGTGCTTCAATTTCATTTGCAATCGTATTTAATGGTAATGTAATCAAAAAAAAGCCAACAAGCATTTTCATAACAAATCCTTTTGTTTCCATCGCATTCAAAGCCAAGATTCAACCATCCCGCTGAATCTCGATATTAACAGCTAACAGCCACCATATAAACCAAATGGCATATTATTATGTGTTAATTATTTTCTGCAACATTTCAGTAAGAATAGATTTGTGACGCTCCGCTCAAAACAATCAGTAATAGGATATTTATTCCATTGCATCGATGGATTGTTATGCTGTTTAGTAGACTTGAATAGTAAATTAATCATCATTGGTTAAATCTTTTAACCAAAAAAGTAATCCTGTAATAGATAGACACAATACAACAGGCACAACTAAGGCGTAATTTAATGAGAGCGCCATTAAATTACTACCAACGATAGCGCCAATAAAAATAGCAAGCCATAAGCTAATTTGTTTAAAAAATAGTTGCTTATCTCCTTGACCAAGCAGTAGTAATGCCAACTCTCGTCCTGTATTTGCGAGAAAAGCGGTTGCAAATGTTAATGGCATCGCCTTACTGATTGTGATCCTTAATGCAATGTTTTGTAGCCCCATCGCAAAAGCAAGTACAAAGTTAGTTGCCATTGGAACGGTAATTTTTTCGATAAAAATAGCGCTACATAACAATATAGAAACAGCACTCATCACCAGCCAACGATAATTTTTTTTATGCAATACAGCAATCATCTCACCGACGGTGATCCCTGTAACAAACAGTAAGATCACTCCTATATAAGATATTGATTGTCCATATTGATGATTAGACAACAACATTGCCACGTGTGTTGTATTACCACTCATGAAGGATACAAATAAACCATTTTTAAGATGGATAAAACCAATAGCATCAACAATACCTGCGCTAAATAATAATAAGAATGGCATAGCCGAAAGAATAGTCGGTTTAATTAAAGATAGGTTCAATGGCTTAAAGTATTAAATAATGATAACAATTTCGTCAGTATTACATTTATTTTGAGTATTTAACATAGGTTAAACATAGCCATAATAGTTTTGAGAATATTATGACTATGTTATTTATTACTTAATCACGCCACAAACCATACGTGCACCACCACCACCAAGAGGTTTAGGGTGATCAACCTTGCCTTTCATGTCGACATAAATGATATTTTGGGACAGCCATATCTTTTTTAATACAAAACATATCGTTATCCCCCTATTTGACCATTGAAATAGTTATGTTATTTCTTTTCAATTACTGCTCACCCACGTATATTTACGTCGACTTTATTACTAGCAGTTGGTCAATGAGTATCTATAACTCAAAGCATAAAGGAGTATGCAATGCATCAAACAATCACATCATTACTTATTATTGATCCTCAATACGACTTTTATGATGTTCCATTACATCAGCAACTTAATGTAGCCGCACAGACAATCTCTCCCGCCCTTCCTGTTCCTCATTCATGGGAAGACGCGCAACGATTGGCTCGCTTTATTCATAATCAACAAACTAGCATCAACAATATCGTGGTAACCCTTGATAGCCACCATGAATACGATATTGCACATTCGATTTATTGGCAAAATAAGCTTGGTCAACATCCAGCCCCATTTACGCTTATTAGTTATCAAGATATTGTTGATGGTCTGTGGCAGCCAACCGATCTAGAACAACTTAACCATGTACTTGAATATACTCAGTCTCTTGAGCAAACAGGTAAATACAGCCTCATTATTTGGCCTACACACTGTGTTACTGATTCAGTTGGTCATACTGTTGTGGCACCAATTCAAACAGCTATTGAGAATTGGGAAAAGCAGAAAAACACTTCACGCCACACCATATCTAAAGGTGAAAACCCACATACTGAACACTATGGCGGATGTGAGGCTGAATACCCACTCCATGATGATATAAAGACCCAGTTTGATCCCCAATTAACTGCATTAGTCATACATAGTGATCGTGTCTTTATTTCAGGACAAGCCCTATCTCACTGCGTCGCTAGTACTGTAGAACAAATGGTCGACAAGCTACCGCGCGATGACATTCGTAAATTAACTCTTCTAATTGATACCACCAGCGCTGTTGCTGGCTTTGAAAAACAAGCACAAGCCTTTGTTGAAAGAATGCTCGCTTTAGGTGTTAACATCGCTAATACAACCGATGTTATCCGCCGTTAGATCTCATATTGCGCGAGGTAACTGCGCAATATGAACAGTAATAACATTGAAATTTCTCAAACTTTTTTATGATAGTACTATCATTATTTTTTAATCAAAAAAAACAATAAAAACTTCAAGTTACAACTTACCAAGTTAAATCAATAATCCGTTCATCCGCTATATAATAAACAATATCACCAGCGGTAAGTATGGTAGTTAAACTCGGATTAATCTCACACGTTTTATTTCGTTGACGCACTGCAATAATAATTGCTTCATGATGTTTTTTGAATGTGTAATAAATTGACTCAAGTGTAATATCATCAATATGTAGTGGAACTTCAATAGAATATTGGGTCTGTCCTTTATGTGCACTCACTAATTCTGAATGAATAAAACTCGACCCTTTATCGATTACCGACTTAGCCACTAACTCTGTTGATAATGACGATATACATTCAGAATTAGGACAATATTTATGTAATAGATTTCGCTTAATCGAATCATCAAAATGCGCCACTAAATGTGCATCACTATTTTGCTCTGCAATAAATAAACTGATGGTTAAAGTTGCATCATCTAAGTCAGTATCAACTATCACAGCACTCGCTGTAGAAAGGCTTGCACGCTCCATCTCTATTGCGTCAGTAAATGAATTAACACGCACAAAATGTACATCGGTATCAAATGGTGATTCATCATATTCACACGATACCACTACCACCTCTCGCCGTCCTTGCTCTTCTCTTTTCAACATTTCAAGTAAATGGGGCGTACGACTACTATTTATACCAATAACGATAATATGATTTTCCAAATTCAATTTTTGCTTCCCTCTTCTATTTGCACGCCAAAAATCAGTAAAAAAAACTGCAATTTTACCTATTAACAATGCGAATAAACTCACGCCACAAGGAATAATAAATAAGGCTGCAAATAACTGTCCATATGCAGTCGTTGGACTTAAATCACCATAGCCAACGGTACTACTTGTCGTCACGATATAATAAGTAAAACTTGCCATGCTTTCGGTTAAATCAGATTCCTTAGCAAGCACTAAACCTATCCAACTCAACATGACATAACCACTAACGAGCAACATTAATGTATATCTATTAATCGCCATAAAATGCTTATTAATTACTTTTTTTATGACGTTTAATAGTAAATGCATATCCTTTCCTTTTGATTTACATAATATTAACAGTGTAGCCAATCATAAAACGGTTGTATGTATTACATTTCAAAAAATTCGTGTCCCATCTGTGCCCCATTTGAAAAATGACGGTCGTTGAACCATTAACACTTTTATGGCTATCCTGTCTTTCATTGAGTACCGTCAGAATTGATCAAAATGGATTACGAAAGTTATGGGTGTCTTATTTTTTCACTATTGACGGGAATTTTTCGCCCCAGATAAAAACGAAAAATAATAAGGATAATGGCTTTAACACGTAATAATTAAAGAGGATTTAATTATTAATAAATGAATTAAATTGATTGGTTCACGCCAAGGATAACGCTCGACTTCTTATCAGCATCACCCTTCATGATATTCGCAATATTTACTTATATAAAGCAGCTCGGGCTTGTCCAACACTTCGAATAGGTGTCGGCTACGCGACACATATCCTTATTTGGTTAACTGCGCTTTTCAGCTTTAGTTACACAAACAGAAAACAGCTCTTTCATTGGCACATAATTACAATGATAACCATGGATATTTGCGGCTACCCACCGCTCAGAAGTAATGCCAGAAAAATTGATATTGTAACCACAGTTGATTGCAATATGCTCAAACAACAAACGTTGGGCACGACCATTTCCTTCACGGAATGGATGTAAAACATTAATATCGCAATAATACTCAGCTAACTTAGTAAGAAATTCATCGTATGGTAGATCTACTAAATACTTATCTTTTTCTAACATTGAAAATAGATTATTTGCTTCTTTTTCAATCCTAGCTACATTACAGAAACGTGTATTTCCCTTTGAAATATCAATCGTTCTTAATTCGCCAGCCCATTCAAATAGATCGGAGAATAACATATGATGAATTGAACGCAGATAGCTGAAATCGTAAGGAGGCAATTGAAACTCTATATACATTGCAGCTAACGTTGTTAAATCACGCTCTGCAGCCTCTAATACCGCTTCATTGTTGATATTTAGCTTATTAACAAGAACCGTACTATTTTCGTAAGTATAAGGATCTTGTGTTGTGCCATATTTATCAGCCATTGAGCGCCTCTAACGAATTTACGTTTGAGTATTTGTTTAACAAAATTTGACGTTGTTGCTCTCTGTCGAGTGATAAATCGAAATTACTAGCAACATCATGCCCTTCTAAACGCATACTTTCTTTAAAGTTATCCATTTTAACTTGCTCGAAATAGGCATGCTTTTCTTCGTAAGAAGAAAGCATTGAATTACTTGGCATAACTAAATCAATATCATTAAGTTGAGACTGGATCGCTTTCCCTGATTCAAAAACACCCCAGCTATTAATAGAAAAACGGAAGGTTCGGCCCTGCCGCTCTCTTTGAATGTTTAAGCCTAAATTTTCAACTAATGAATTAACTACGGATTGTACTTTACGCTCAGAAATCCCAGTTGCAGCCACGATAGCTTGAGTATTTGGAGATTCTAATCGTGTCATTGCAGCTAAAACTAATAATTCGTATTTCATGCTTACCTCGCACATTTATGCGGAAATCGTATTAGTTTACAACTCAAAGGGAATGATTACCATATTTGAAAGCTAAATGAACAAAGAAGCACATAACAACTTACTATATTAACAACTTGCCCGTATTCATCTCGCAATAATATAAAAATCATTATAAATCAAATACATTTTTAATTATCAATCCCGATAGTAATCACAAAATCGGGCACTTGCCATCTAGAGCATAGAACAGCCATATCTTTACTTTAAAAACTCAACGCGCAGTTGGTAGATTCCCTATCGCCCTCGCGGGCATTCACTGTAGGGAATGACGCTTGCTGTTTAGATGTATGGTTATCTGAAAGAATGAACATAGGAACATAAGAACATAAGACAGCCATAAGTTTATTTTTAAAACTCAACGCGCGGTTAGTAGATTCTCTATCGCCCTCACGGGCATTAAAACAGTCGTGTCCCATCTATGTTCGATTTGAAAAAATGACGGTCGTTGAACCATTAACACTTTTATGGCTGTCCTGTCTTTCGCCAGAATTGATCGAAATAGATTACGAAAGCTATGGGTGTCCTATGTTTTACCTTTCATTACATTCGTAATATTTACTTATATAAAGCGGCTTAGGCTTGTCCAACACTTCGAATAGGTGTCGGCTACGCGACACATATCCTTATCTGTTAGATTTTTTTTGCTTTCTTTTTGTAATGTGCTTTTTGATGCCACTCATAGTATTGCTCACTGCCTTTCCAATTAGGAACAACTTTACCGACTAACTGATCAATTAATAGCTGAACTCGTGAGGTCACCCCTTTTCTTTTAGCTTGTACTATTTCACCTGAAATTACGACAACATAGCCTTTTTCAAAGAAATCATCACACCCTGTTTTACACATAAGAGTCGCAATATTATCAAAGTCGAGTTTTTCGTAGTCTTTACATTTGGAACGCTTTTTTATGTGTGCTGCAACAAGTAAATCAAATGGAAACTCTTCACCACATAGGGAACATTTCGCTACTTTTTTTCCTTGTAATAAATGTGCACGAAGATAACTTTGTTCTTTTCTTACCTTAGCTACTGAATCTGATTCTAAATCACGTTCACGAATTGAAGTAGGTAAATGCTCGAATGGTTTAAGAGAGCTGACCGTAGAGTTTGAGATATTTTCAGACACAATAAGTGAAGGTGCATTAGGTATTGTATCGTTCGACATTCTTGCGCCGTAACCAGATTCTACCAAAGTTGCTAGCTCTTCAATCGTATCAACTCTGACATAATCCTCTTGAAATCGAGTCAAACTTGCCACGTATCTGTTATCTTCTTTATGCTTATGTGGAGACAAAGGGGTGCCTTTGTAATCACCACTAGATACTTTTGCTTGTAATTTGGTCATAATATATCCAATAAATCTAACGCCGCATTAAGGTGTGAGCGACGCTTGGCTATACTTGAGCGAGGCGAAAGCGCCAAGTGTTGCGAATCACTCTTAAATGTTTTGTTGAACGAAGCCGCTACGCGGCAGAGTAAAGCAAACAGCGATTAAGCTACCTTAAATACTCCTTATAATGGAGTATTTATGATGAATAACGAACAACAGCAACGTTCAGATTATCTTTATGAACAACATGTTACCCACCTAACTTTACAAGATAAACGTCCAGCTACTATTGATGGTTATAGTCGTGCACTTCGTCACATTACTCACCATTTAGATAAATCACCTGATACGTTAACCACTGATGATCTCAAGCGATACTTTGCTCAACTGATTAAAACCCATTCATGGAGCACAGTCAGAATTGATCGTACTGGATTACGAAAGTTATGGGTGTCCTATGTTTTCGGTATTTGTTCTTTGAACATACGTCCGTATTTATCTCGTAATAATATGGAAATCATTATAAATCAACAAATTAAATTAATTCATTTACGCCAAGGATAGGTGTCGGCTGCGCGACACATATCCTTATTTGTTATGTAGCATTAAACTACTGTTCAAAATACGTTGTAACTGCTTCATCAGTAAGAGAGTAGTAATTTCTCTTGCCCAAAGCTTTGTTGATTGTCATTTCTTGTGCTTGTAGAAAGCCCATATCTTTTAACCTTGCAGCCCTTTTACCAACTTTTTGATACGTACAATCAAGTTCTTGAGCAAGGCCAGATGGGTACTGTGGACTGTCCACCTTTAGTGAGTTTATAAACTGCATATCAAATTCGGACAATAAAATTTTCTCATCAGCTAATTCAACGTCTACATTTGCATGTTCAACGCTACATGTCCCTGTTTTGCATTTAGGGCATAACATATCAAACATCTCTATCATGGGTAACATCTCATAATCGTGAGTTGCTTTACACTGGTGGTTGTTACAAGCTATATGTTTTGCGTCTGCTAAATAGCCTTGTAAGCTTTTTGTATTATTAAAACGTCTTTGTATTACATACTTTCGATCAGAACCTCGACCATAATGGATATCTTCACTCACACAAAGCCCATAATTAAACGAAAAAAAGCTCATTAACTCGCTACTATCTTGATCTTTTTGTTCATTATATTTAGTGATGAAAAATTGCATTTCCAAAGGTTTTAAAACATCTTCTAGCTTTTTATTTATATAAAAGTGGCTTGTAGGTGGTTTAGTCTTATCTTTTGCAAAAACTTTAGAGTCTGAAACTAATATATCTCGTTTGTTAATTTTTGCTGTATTAACAAACCTTTCTAACAATTGGTGTAAGTGGTATTTTTCAAGCTTCATATCAAAAGGTTCTCTCATGAACTGATTTTGAGAGAAATAAGGCCTAACAGTATCAATGAAATGCTTTTCTGCTGCAATAGACAGGTCATTGAGCGTTATTTTTTTATCTTTAGCAATACTCTGCTGATTTGCATACCACAAAATCCAACCAACATTACGTGGAACACAAGACGTAATATCAAAAAGTGCCTTATAGTAATCATCCAATGTAGTTTTTGTTGTATCAAAGAATTCGTCAGGAGTTTGTTTACAGAAAAACTGGGTTCGTTTTTCAATTAACTTTTTAATGCTACCTTGTGCTTGAGCATGGACGTCAGTGATGGTTTTTGCTTGGTATAGTTCGTAAAAATCCAGCCTTATCTGCTCGATTTTCTGCGGGTCAATATCTCCAAGATAAATTCTATCTGGATAAGCTGCAATTTTAAATTTAAAGAATTCATCAGAAAGGTTATTTAAAGGTCCAATGATTACATCTACAAATATTTTCATCGCATCATAATCAATTTCTGAAAAGTCATCTAGACAAATAAAAACATGATTAATACCGATCTTTTTTAACAATTCTCTTATGTTCCGCATTATCAAAATGGGATTAAAGCATTTTAAAAGGACTTCTGAAAACTCTTCATTTAAACTCGATGCATCAGAATTTGATGTTCCGTACTCGGCATTAAACCCTCCTTTCGGACCACTTGCATCAACGCTTACATTAGCTGTAACTTTTTGATTAACTGAATTCTTATTTTCTTCATTAGATAAAACTTTCTTTTGCTTTAGTACTTCAACATCCATATATTCAAATTTTTCGATATCATCGAAAATTCTATTTAGCTCTTCTTCAAAAGCAGTTTTATCCGGTCCAAAATAATCGGTAATTTTGGCCAGATAAAACTTCAAAGTATTGGTTTTAAGCTCCAACTTAATCTCTGAGATAATTTCCTTGAGAAAGGATTTATATATCAGGTATTTATTTAGATCTTGAGCGGAAAAATGATCTGCGTAATTTTCAGCGCTATAAGAGAATGCTTTAGATTGTTCAAAAATACTTTTAACATCAATATATAGCGAAAGACGATCTTTACTCTTTCTTATATCATGTTGAAGTCGAGCTATAATTGTCGATTTACCAGTTCCACGTCGCCCTGTTAGAATTGTCGTATTTAATTTTGAAATCGACTTTAAAATAAGATCATTATCTAAAGGGTCAACATATAGTTTTTCGATAACATCTTTGCTTTTACTAACATCCGATAAATCAGCTCTTCTACATTTTTTTAAGGAATCAACTAAATTAAAAAAATTATCTTTATTTTTCTGACTAATGTTCATTAAATACCCTTTAAAATATACGCGTAATCTGAGTTAACTTACTACTACATAACAACTTATTATATTAACAACTTGCCTGAATTTGTTCTTTGAACATGCGCCCGTATTTATCTCGCAATAATATAAAATCATTATAAATCAGATAAGAGAACATAGGACAGCTATATCTTTACTTTAAAAACTCAACACGCGGCAACTAGATTCCCTATCGCCCTCGCGGGCATTCACTGTAGGGAATGACGGTTGTTGTTTGGGTATATGTTATCTGAAAGAATGAACTTAGGAATATAAGACAGCCATAGCTTTACTTTAAAAACTCAACACGCGGCAGGTAGATTCCCTATCGCCCTCGCGGGCATTAAAACAGTCGTGTCCCATCTATGCCCCAGTTAAAAAATGACGGTAGTTGAACCATTAACACTTTTATGGCTGTCCTATCTTTCGTGAAAAAATGATGGTCGTTGAACCATTAACACTTTTATGGCTGTCCTGTCTTTCGCCAGAATTGATCGAAATAGATTACGAAAGTTATGGGTGTCCTATGTTTTTGTCAGCATGTCATGCAATTAGCGGGGATTTTTCGACCCAGATAAAAACGTAAAATAATAAGGATAATGGCATTAACGCATAATAATTAAAGAGGATTTTATTATAAATCAAAGTATTAAAATTATTGGTTCACGCCAAGGATAACGCTCAACTTCTTTTCAGTATCACCTTTCATGACATTCCCAATATTTACTTATATAAAGCCGCTCGGGCTTGTCCAACACTTCGGATAGGTGTCGGCTACGCGACACATATCCTTATTTGTTATGAGTATTACTTAAATGGGCTAAGATCAATATCCTCTAACTCACAAACTGCCATAATTGTTGGATGTGATGATAAACGATTTAGATAAGCTGACAGATGTTCAAAACTTAATGGCGATTTCTTAATAGGCAAACACCATTCAGAAAGCATAAATAAGAAGAAATCACAGGCTGATATTTCATCGCCTAAAAGGTATTTATTACCCTCAAGTTGATCATTAATTACCGATAATGATTCGCCAATTCGATCATCTTGCGCTGCAACCACATTTGGAATTGTGAGTTCATCATTTGTATGTCGATGCGGATAATAACGAACCATTAACTCAGCTTGAAGCGTATTGTTTAAGTAAGCTAACCATTGAAAAAATTGAGGTCTACTTTTGCTTCCCAAGTGAGGAATTAAACCATAGTCAGGGTTTTGCTCACAAAGATGAATACAAATAGCAGAGCTTTCAAAGATTGCCATTCCATCGTCAATCAACGTAGGAATTCTACCCGCTGGATTTAATTTTAAATATTCAGCTGATTTGTGGAGACTTGATTTCCTATCAACCAACAATAATTCATACTCTAATTCCATGAAATGTAATAAAAAGTGCGGAGCTAAACTCGCGTTGTTTGGGTAATAATATAGCTGATACAAAATGACTTCCTTTTCTTAATCCACAAATACTCATAACAACTTATTATATTAACAACTTGCCCGAATTTGTTCTTTGAACACGCGCCCGTATTTATCTCGAAATAATATATAAATCAGATATATTTTTAGTTATTAATCCCGATAGTAATCACAAAATAGGGCACTGCCATCTAGTTTCTGGGTTTTCGACTAGTAGTCGTCAGCAGAACATAGGACAGCCATATCTTTATTTTAAAAACTCAACACGCGGCAAGTAGATTCCCTATCACCCTCGCGGACATTAAAACAGTCGTGTCCCATCTATGCCCGATTTGAAAAAATGATGGTCGTTGAACCATTAACACTTTTATGACTGTCCTGTCTTTCGCCAGAATTGATCGAAATAGATTACGAAAGTTATGGGTGTCCTATGTTTTTTTTCGCAATATTTACTTATATAAGGTTGTTCGGGCTTGTCCAACACTTCGAATAGGTGTCGGCTGCGCGACACATATCCTTATTTGTTATACCTATTTAAACTTAGATTTAGCATGATAAGGTAAGATATACACCCCTTGAAGAAGGTGATCAATTACATCAATAGCCAATCCTAGCTGAACGGTATCATGTGGTTTTACTTCATGGGCTGAATCATTACCAATGGAACGCAACTTATGCAGTATGTCAGCGCCATCTTGTGTTAAAACCCCCTGAGTTACCAAGTCATTAATTTTAAGATAAAGGTTATTACCCTGAGCATTTTTATCTTTACATATAGTTTCTACTATTGCCCGAATGCCAATTCCAGTAAGGATTGCATGATTTGAGTTTAATGAGCTTATCGTTTCTCGATAAATCGCATGTAATTTTTGCGGTATCAGGAAAGAGTCATTAATAGGTTGTCGACCTTCTTCAGGGTTAGGATAAACATCTATTTTCTTAATTGGTATTACACATTCCTGTCCATCATGTGTATAACCATAATCATACTCTTCAGAGTTTTCATGCGTTGATCGAAAAACTATGCTTTCACAGCCTTGGCATTGAATGACTTGATATTCGTCATACCAACTCACGCCACCATATTGCCCATGCTCCTCAAAACCTTGGGAATATATATCGGATAGTATGAGGTGTTTTGTGCTTCTATTGCATACACCACAACTTGAATCCAATTTTTGACCCACTTTTTGATCTTTACTTATCTCATTGTTTGACAAGATATACTCCTAAACTCAATTATAGGTATAACAACTTATTATATTAACAACTTACCTGAATTTGTTCTTTGAACATGCGCCCGTATTTATCTCGCAATAATATAAAAATCATTATAAATCAGATACATTTTAAGCTATTAATCCCGATAGTAATCACAAAATCGGACACTTGCCATCTAGTTTCTGGGGTTTCGGCTAGTAATAGTCAGCAGAAAGAGGAACATAGGACAGCCATATGTTTAAGGGATTTTTCGACCCAGATAAAAACGTAAAATAATAAGGATAATGGCATTAACGCGTAATAATTAAAGAGGATTTTATTATAAATCAAAGTATTAAAATTATTGGTTCACGCCAAGGATAACGCTCGACTTCTTTTCAGTATCACCTTTCATGACATTCCCAATATTTACTTATATAAAGCCGCTCGGGCTTGTCCAACACTTCGAATAGGTGTCGGCTGCGCGACACATATCCTTATTTGTTATACATAATCGCATTCGATCAATTTAACCACATGCTCGATTTTTGTAACAAAAGCTACTGAATGTTTACTCCAATATTCAATAAACACTCCAGCTAAGATTTGATTATCTACATTTTCAATATCAGGTACAAACCAATACGGACCGCCACTACAACCTCTAGGATTCGGTATTTTTTGACCATTAACTTTACCTAACCATTTAACTGCATAATGATAATCTGGACTTTTACCCAAAGACTCAAAATCGCAACAGTCATCGAACATAAATGAATACGTCCACAAAGCACTACTATAATCATTAGTCACTCGATTAAATCGACTTGTAGTCTTATTTTTTGATACTGGATACCCTTGTAATATTTGCATATCTACAGTGGGAAACTTTTTATCTAACATACTAGAATATATAGGAATTGCTTGCTGTAAACAGCGTGAATATAATCCATGATCTTTACTGATAGGCAAAACCGCTATATCAAAATGATTATCTGCGATACCTTTTTCAGTAGATATTGTTCTTTTTAACCCTATAAGTTCCAATGAAAAAATACCGCCACCTAAGGCTATTTTTAATAAAGATCCAGCATCATTGAGTTCATCAATAACATGCGAAGCTGTTACAAAATAAATACAATCAATATAATTAATAAAAAAGCCTGTACCTACTATTTCTGGTCTTTTCGATTGATCGACTATAAATATCGGTATCGCATACTTATCAATTTTTTCACCGACTACTTGAAGTACTTTCCCATATTCTTCGTGACTATATTCCACCAAATAACCTCTTATGTATAACAACTTATTATATTAACAACTTGCCCGTATTTGTTCTTTGAACACGCGCCCGTATTTATCTCGAAATAATATAAAAATCATTATAAATCAGATACATTTTTAGTTATTAATCCCGATAGTAATCACAAAATCGGGTACTTGCCATCTAGTTTCAGGGGTTTTGACTAGTAGTGAGGAACATAGAGAGGAACATAGGACAGCCATATCTTTATTTTAAAAACTCAACGCGCGGTTAGTAAATTCCCTATCGCCCTCGCGGGTATTAAAACAGTCGTGTCCCATCTATGCCTGATTTGAAAAAGTGACAGCCGTTGAACCATTAACACTTTATATGGCTGTCCTATCTTTCTTATTTTTATGAATCAAAGCCCATATCTATCAATGAATCACAGCTCAACTCTAAAAGCTCATTTAGAAGGTTGTTTTGATGTCTCTCCATGGTATCATAATCGTCTTCATGCCATTGACCATAGGTCTCTTTGTGCTTATCAAAGACCTTTTGAGACTGTTCTAAAAACTCTTTAAACACTTTTTGGTCTTTCTTAGGCAAATAGATCAGGTAGTTATAACTCTCTGAGTGTAGGTTTTTTACTAGGTCTATTACTTCTTCCTCTACATTCTGAGCGTTAGACATTGAGAATGAATCCATATATAAACTACTCAAATAGTGTTCAGTAACAAATCTTATTCGAGAAAGTAATTCAACCAAAGATTCTCTAGCCTTAACTTCTTTTTCCCATTTCCATTGCTTACGCTTGAGCTTATATGGAAAAAAGAAATTAGTGAGAAATGCTCCCACAACGGTACCAAATAAAGGTAAACCTATTAGAGCTATTACATTTTCAAGCATTAATCAAACCACAAGCTGTAAAGAGCGCATTATACAACACGTCGCATTATTAATAAAAATTCTGTGATTCATAACAACTTGCCCGTATTTATCTCGCAATAATATAAAAATCATTATAAATCAGATACATTTTTAGTTGTTAATCCCGATAGTAATCACAAAATGGAGGTACATAAGACAGCCATATCTTTACTTTAAAAATTAAACGCGCGGCAAGTAGATTCCCTATCGCCCTCGCGGGCATTCACTGTAGGGAATGACGGTTGTTGTTTGGGTGTATGGGTTATCTGAAAGAATAAACATGGGAGCATAGGACAGCCATACCTTTACTTTAAAAACTCAACACGCGGTTAGTAGATTCCCTATCGCCCTCGCGGGCATTCACTGTAGGGAATGACGGTTGTTGTTTGGGTGTATGGGTTATCTGAAAGAATAAACATGGGAGCATAGGACTGCCATAGCTTTATTTTAAAACTCAACGCGCGGCAAGTAGATTCCCTATCGCCCTCGCGGGCATTCACTGTAGGGAATGACGGCTGTTGTTTGGGTATATGGGTTATCTGAAAGGATAAACATCGGAGCATAGTGGAAGAACAATTGAAAAAATGACGGTCGTTGATACATAAAAAGCCACACTCCATCACAACAATGAAACATTCACTAAATTAATATGTTACTTATTAACAATCTCACATAACATTTGTAAGTTGTTATTTGTTAATAAAAATAGAGTGACAACCTAATTATTCTGAATTAGGATAATTGCTATTAGTCGGGGGGCGTTAAGCTGAGATCACCATCATGGTGGGACCCGTTGAACCTGAACCAGTTAGCACTGGCGGAGGGTGTTTGATTATTTTCAACAAAAACACGAATACAAAAAATTAACAATAAGAATCATAATGTTACATCAACAAAAAAGCATTAAATAACTTACGTCTTAAGCCTATTTACTACCCCATTTGTGTCCCATTTCACATTCTCTGCCCCATTTCATACCCCATTCTAGCCTCGATTATTTATTAAAATTCAGAGCTGATTACCCCCTCATTTACTCTCAAAACTAGACCTCAAAAAAATCTTATTTTCTACTTATCCATGCTATAAATTTCACCATTCATAACATACAAAAAATCAAATCTACTACTTTTAGCCAATAAAAAAGGCGTACCGAAGTACACCTTTAATGCGCTAATATTTAACAGCTATATATATTGATTACCAAAGATTCTTAATCTGAGCTAAATGATTAGGCAAATCTTGTGGTTTTTCACAACAAACTTGTTCCATTACTTGCTGAAGCTGTTTCTTAAGCATATTCATCGCATGGTGACCACCATTTTGGCCTAATGCACCAACACTATACATAAAACTCCTTCCCATAAATGTAAAGTCCATTCCTGCAGCTAAAGTACATGCGATATCAGAGCCCTCTCGAATTCCACTATCCATCATGATCGTAGTTTGACCTTTACATGCATTAAGAATTTCAATACCTTTATTTATGGTTGATGGGCCAGCATCTAACTGCCGTCCACCATGATTAGACACAATGATCCCGTCTAACCCTATCTCAATAGCTTTTTTTGCATCTTCAACAGTAGATAAACCTTTTAAGACTAAATTACCATCCCATTTATCACGTAGCTTTTGTACTTTTTCTTCGCTTAAGCGACCGTTAAAGGTTTTATCCATAAATAGGGCTAAATGATGCATATCCATTGAACCTGACATATATTTGGTTAACGTTTTAAACTCAGGTTTTCCTTTAATTAAAGTCTCAAGCGCCCATTCAGGAGAAAGCATAATTTGCAGCATATTTTCTGCTGTCATTTTTGGTGGCATTGCCAAACCATTTCTTATTTCTTTAGGACGGTAAGCAAATGTGGGGACGTCTGATAATAATACTAACGTTTTAACCCCAGCAGCTTTACAACGTGCAAGTAGATCATCTGTAATGGCGTCATCTACTGGGTGATATAGTTGAAACCACATTTTACCTTCAGTTATCTCAGCAATTGTTTCAATTGATGCTGTTGACACCGTACTCAGGACAAATGGGACATTATGCTCAAAAGCCGATTTTGCCAAAATTTCCGGTGAACCTGGCCAAATAAGCCCTTGTAAGCCAACAGGGCTTACTCCAAACGGTGCATCATAAGTTTCTCCAAACAATGTTGTTTTTAATGAAACGTCCTTATAATCCCTTAAGTAATAAGGAATCAATTCTAGTTTTCGAATATCGTCAGTATTACGCCTTAAACCAATCTCATTGTTACAACCGCCATCAACATATTCAAAAGCAAACTTTGGTAAACGTGATTTTGCTTTTTTTCTTAGTAATTCAATTGATGGGTATGTCGTATTAAAATAATCGTTCATGATACTTCCTTAACTCTATTTATTATTTTTATATTCATAGATGGTGTTTACTTATCAAATAAACACCAAAATTTATTACTCACGAACTCACCATTAATGCATCTGTAATATGAAAACCATAAATCATAATTAGCCCTATAATCCCAGTAGCGATTAGATAATAAAAAGTAGGAATAATTGTTTTACGCAAAACAGCACCTTCTCGACCTAATAGACCAACAGTAGCGGATGCTGCTACAACATTATGTATGGCTATCATGTTACCTGCGGCTGCACCAACAGCTTGTAGTGATACCATAGCAGCCGTTGAGACAGATAATGTTCGTGCAACTTCAAACTGAAACTGACTAAACATCATATTTGACACTGTATTTGAGCCAGCAATAAAAGCGCCCAAAGCACCAATTCCAGCACTCAATGCAGGAAACCCTTTACCCACAAGACCAGAGACAAAATTAGCAGTCATTACTGGCATACTGGCTAAATCAGCCCCATTAACTCCTGAATTAATAAAAATTCTTACCATAGGAATAGTAAAAATAAGTACGAAGCCAGCTCCCATAAGAGTCTTACTTGACTCACCGAATGCATTGATCATTGGTTTAATGCTTCCTGTTTGAATCAGTGTTGCGATCAAGGCAGAAAACACCAGAATACCACCAGGGAGATAAAGAGGATTTATAGCAGCGCTAACTCCAGTCTCTCCGAGAATATTGGAAAAAGATAAATTAACACTAATTAACAAAGCCTTAAAGTCAACATTGACACGACTAATAACCAATATAACGGCTAATAATACATAAGGACTCCATGCCAGCACTAAATCCATCGGTTTGTTATTTTGTTTAAGATCCATTTTTAATGAGCCTAACCATTCAACAGGCCAACAATCTTCCTTGTCGAAATCCCATACTTTTTTTGGAACCAAAAAGCCTTTTTTGGCTGCAGACACTACAATCGCTAAACTGACTAGACCGCCAATAAGAGATGGAAATTCTGCACCAAGAAATACACCAGTTAATGCATAAGGAATGGTAAAAGCTAATCCTGCAAAAATAGCAAAAGGTAATATATCTAAACCTTCACTCCAGCTTCGTTTTTTACCAAAAAATCGAGTCAACATTACAGCCATAAAAATAGGAATAAAAGTACCAACAACAGCATGAATAAGTGCAACATTAGTGATTATTTGTTGAAGATAAAAATCCCACGTAGATCCATATGCAAGAAGATCTCCCGTAATATTATGAGTATCAAGTCCCTTACTAACACCGACAATAATAGGTGTTCCTACAGCTCCGAATGATACAGGTGTTGATTGAATCATCATTCCCATTAATACAGCAGCCATCGCAGGAAATCCTATTGCCACCAATAAAGGCGCAGCAATTGCAGCAGGAGTACCAAATCCTGATGCGCCTTCAATAAAAGAACCAAAACACCACGCAATAATTATTGCTTGTACTCGCCTATCCGGCGATATACCTGTAAAACCATTCCGTATCGCGCTTATTGCTCCAGTATGCTTTAAAGTGTTTAATAAAAAAATGGCACCGAAGATAATCCACAATACAGAAACGGTAATAACTAACCCTTGTAACGATGAGGCAAAAATACGAGTAGCAGACATATCCCACCCTAAAAGCGCGATAATAACTGTCGAAAAAAAAGCAACTGGCATTGCCTTCGTTGCTGGCCAATTAAGAGCCAGCAAAAGAACGCCAGCAATAGCTATAGGAGTGAATGCGATTAACGCATATATAGTTTGATTCATTATTATTATCCTTTAATTTCACGCTTAATTTAGCTTTTAGAAACATATAATTAAGATCACAACATTGCTTGTGTTACTTTTATTACTTGTTCCTATTAGCTAATTATTTTGCCGCTCACTTACATGTGAACCTTTTGTTACGCCAACGTTACGGTACTCCTTTCTTTTTTTATGATATAGAGACATAATGAAAATTATTTTTTCCAAAAAAGCATAAATCATGACAAAAGCTGATGATTTAATTTTATTTGCTCAAGTGGTTGAACTCGGTTCCTTTAGCCAAGCCGCTGAAAAAAACTCACTTACAAATTCGGTAGTTAGCAAAAGAATCGCACGACTTGAAAAAGAACTCGGAGTGCAACTCATCTATAGAACAACGAGAAAATTAACCTTGAGTGAGGCGGGGAAAAAATTATACAAAGGAGCAACTAATGTTCAACAAGCTACAATAGAGGCAATTAGCACCTTATCAGGATTTGCAGATAGCATTACAGGTCATATTAAAATGTCCGTACCGACGATTTCAGGTGATCTTCTATTAGCTGATGCCGTAGCTGAATTTTGCACACTACATCCAGGTATAACGATCGATATATCACTTGAAAACTTATTCGTTGATATTATCGAGGATAATTATGATCTTGTTATTCGTACTGGTCGCTTAGAAGATTCAAGCCTAATTGCTCGCCATATTATTGAATCACAATGGGTTATTTGTGCGACTCCTGATTACATTAAACGTAATGGCCAACCTGTAGAACCTGAAAATCTACTTGAACATAACTGCTTACAGTATGCCTATCAAACGACAGGAGCGAGCGAATGGGAGTTTAAAGGTGAAAATGGTACTTATATCATTAAGATTAAAGGTAATTTCACGACAGACAATGCTGCGGCTTTAAGAAAGGCAGCACTCGGTGGATATGGTGTTGCCTACGTACCTCGCTGCTTAGTCTATCTCGATTTAATGAAAGGAGATTTAATTGATCTCATGCCGAATCGAGTCGCAAAAAAACTAGGGGTTTACGCTATTTATCCTTTTACTCGCCACCCATCAAAAAAAATACGTCTATTGATAGAACATATACGTCAACGTTATTTATCGATGAGTGAATACTTTTAAAATAGCTTTTATTTAACAAGCATTGAACGAGTATGATATTGAAGATTAAACCGATCTATTACTGTCTTCATCTGACGCTCAATGTTCTTCAACCGTAAATCTTTATCTTTTGATGGGATATTAATAGAATAAATAGCATTACGACGTTTGCGTAACACTTTAAGCTGTGTTTCAGTTACCTTCAGCATTGGAAGTAATCGCAGTTTTTTACCATAACTATCTAAGAAATCTTTACGCTTAGCACCAAACGTTACCTGTAATTCTGCTTTTATCTGCAGTAATTCATCGCGGCGTTCATAGAACTTACTTTGATCAGCATATGGCATTACTCGACCGGATATACGACTTAAAAAAGCAACCTGACTATCTTCGACGTTATCACCGGCTACTTTATCAACTAAGCCGGTAACCTTTACATCAGCAAACCGTAATGCTGCACCCCCCATGTAACCAACAATATACTGCATGGCATCAGGACTAACATCTAATGCTCCAGATCTATACTCACTACCACCAGAGACTTGATTAAGCCATTTCGCGAGATCTTTATAATGATCTGCGGTACCTCGTTTACTCATTGAACTACTAGGCAGCGGTGTACCAAATGGCATGTTCTCTTTATAAACCTGACCACCAAAGAAATTCTCATTCAATGCAAGCTCAATAAAAGGCTTTCCTATCGTTGGTGATGCATTTTTGAGTATCGTTCCAGATACGGTCTTAGATTCGCTCATGCCAATAGGTGAAAAAGCACTGAGTGTCGCTAATACTAAATTACCTACAGCCTTCATCGGGCTTACACTGTCACTATTAATTGCAGACTCAACATTCGTACCTAAAACAGAAAAGATGTTGTAACCATAAGGCATAGGGATTGACCAATATGACCCATCTTGCTTGCCACCGACTAATGATTTCATAATCACAAAGTTACGCTCTTTAACGTAATCAGGCACTTTGTCATACCAATTCTCACCATCATCATCGTCACCTGCTACATTTCTGTTAGCAAAAGACAAAGCAAATGAACCAGCAACAATACCAACAGCTACCTTCTGTGCCTTGTTCATGTTTTGCCACTTCAACTTACCATCACCATTTAAACTCACCATCGTGCGCACAAAGTTTGCAGAACCTTGAATGGAGGCATTAGCAAACATATACATTGCATTTAAGGTGGTGCCTACTTCACCTCGACGGTTAAAGTTGACAGTCATGTTCTTCGCTAATGATGCTGACTTTTTACGACTAATCCCTGCCTTACGCGCATTCACATAAGCGGATAACCGAACTGCATTTTCAATAGCACCATTGGTATTCTCAATAAAACCAGTGACAGCATCAAAAGCTTTATATGCCTTACCTTTTGTTGAGCCACTTGCCATAGCAACCATACGTTCGATATCTTTCGCTTGGCCATCGACGTCCTTCATGTCAAACCAACCCGTTTTACCGCCATCTTCCATAAACTCATTAAAGTAATTCTGCCATTCACGGCCCTTCGAGCTTTTAGAGATCTTATTATTCAATGAGGCATATACCGCAGGCATCGCATTTTTAATATCGACTATCACTTGCTTAGCAATGTTCTTACCTTTGATCTTACCGTCATCGCGGGTTTGCTCTGCCGATAGATTTAGAAATGCCGTTTGAATATCGCGCGCAAAGTTCCCCACGACAAACTCAGGGTTATAACTGGTATTAACAGAAGCAAGAAATCGATTAAATGTAGCCATAAATCGAATAATGCCATTACTGTTATCAGGCCCGATATTCTTCATCGCTTTCATTAACCGCTGATCATGAAGTTTGATATAGTAAATCTTGCCATCTTTTTTGGTAGGAAAATAATAATCCGGCATCATAGCCATAGGTATTGGACGGTCATCAACCACCTTTTCCTTTTTGCCGGTATCTGGGTTTTTACGCTCAATAATTTGCGAAGATGTATCTGGCTTATCACTAGTAAACACCTCCCAATAATCTACCGACGGGTTATCTTGAACCAACTTAAGCAGCGTATTACCCACTTCATTTTTACGTGCCCGTACAAGTTTCTCTGTTAAATCTAAAATGGCATGACTACTTGGAGATTCAGCCATCGATTTACGCCCCATGGCATTTTTAGCTTCTTTACCACCAATACTAAAACCTTTACCAGTACGTGGTAATGATGACTCATCCTTGGCTATTCCTTTTAAAGGTACGTAGTGTTTGTAATGAGATTGCCAGGTATCAATCACCTCATCGGACTCTAAGCCACTATCACGTAACACATCACGTTGACGCGCTATCATCGCATCCACAATATGTGCTAACTCATCATATTGTTTTTGCTTACCACTACGTCTAATTTCATTCAGTTTACTTTGGGCATCTGCATTCTTCATCCCTGAGCCGCCATCAGGAAACTTAGCGTTAATTGATGCAATGTGATCATTACGTTCTTGGGCATGACGCGCTATCAAATATTCATCAAGCTTTGTCTGGCTAATATCATATTGAGCCATTTTATCGGCCAATGGCTTAACAAACGTCTCTTTCATCAGCCGTAAATCATTTTCAGCCTTCCCATGAAAGAGTTCTTCTGCAAGGTAAGCATCATTATCTTCATTAATACTACCGCCAGCCTCACCAATATTACGTTGTAACTCTTTAAGAACTTGGAACTTATCAGCTAATTTACGCGCTATGGTTGATTTAAGGTTTTCAGATGGAATATCAAAACCACCAGCAGTAACATCAGAAGCAGGGCCATTTATGCGTGTACGTGCTTTTTCTACTGCATCTAGAAATGCTGATGATGGTTGATTATTCTTGGAAGAAGTACGACTAAACTTCGTTCGTGATAAGTGACCATGACCACTATTACTCGGTGGTGAGCTATCAGGGCCCCATTCTTTTACTGACTTAATGCGGTCTGTTAGTGTTTGAACAATATTATGTAATTCAGCTTTAGTGATATCAGAAGGTGACATTAAGCCGACTTTGCGTAGCGCCCTCGCGATTGCAGCAACTATACGGTCATACCATTGTTGAAACGTATTGCGTTCTTTCTCTGCAACGTGCGCCAGCACCTCTTCAACAAAGTTATTTAAATTATCCCGGCTATAGCTTTTTTCTAACTCAGTAATCATGGCTTTTAAGTGCTTAGAACCTAACCCTGAATATATTGTTTTGAGGATACGGCCATATTCAGTATCACCAACAACCGCTCGCAATCCATGATGCACTAAAATTTCATGACGTAGCTTTTGACGAAGATCTTTAGTGTTTGCGATGTTATCCGCTACAACCACAACAGATGCGGTGACTTCATCATAAAACGCATTCACCTTATAATCGTTAAATGACGCACCTAATATCTGCTCAGCTTCTATTTGAGTTTGTACTACCTTAACGGAAACACCCGCACCGCCGTTGTACTGACGTAACCATGATTTTACGGCCAGCTCAGCCTGTTTTAATGGCATACCTTGAGGCTGAACATTGGTATCAGTTATTGCCTGCTGTGAGTACAACATGACACGGCCATCATCAAACTCATGCTCTTCAATGGTATTAAATAGATGGTCAAAAGAAGAACGAATAACATGTGATTCTGACTTATTTGGATAAGGATAGCTGTTCGTTAAACTACTATTTTCTTTCGCATCGCTTTCCCAAGCATCTTCACTGACAATATTGGCAAGAAAGTCATTACGCGCACTTTGATCAGCCAGTTTAGCAATCAGATATGATTCAAAAGACCGAGCACTCATTTCTATTGCCGTTGACCAATAATCTTTACTGCGTGTTTTATCTAATTGTTGTGACCGTTTTGATAAATCCCCTTGGTTAATTGCATCCATTACACCTTTAAAAGCATGTCGCATCTGCGCACGCACAAGTAAATCATGACGTTCACGGTATGATGGTGATGTCATCATCGCTTCACTTGGACTACCTTTAGCGTTTGTATCTAATTTACCAAAGTAATTATCTAATGCATGCCACCATTCATGGCCAAGTGATCCTGCGCCTCTTTTTTTAGTTAAGTTAATAACAACTTTACTAGATTCATAATGCGCTTTTGCGGCATCACGACCACCATTCCCTCGCGCACCAAATGCTAATCCTAATTCACCATTTAATGAAATAGCTTTAGGTGAAATACCCAGTACTGCCGTCATATCCATCAAGGCATCATAAGCTTCATTGATCATCATTTGCCGTTGCTTTTGATCAACCCAATTGCCAAACTCTACCCCGCGAAAACCAAATGCTGTTGAAAAATCATCTGCAGTAACATCACCGCCTTGTCGTATATCGTCACCTAAGCGCGATTGGTTTTCATCGTTACGCGATGCCGGTACATTTTTTTCTTTAGCTAACTTTTCAGCTAGTCGTTGATTGTCGTCATTTAATATTCGACGCGCTTCACTCAAAGAATCTAATGGCCCCTCTAAATCAACATGAGTTCGACCGACCTTCTTACCGATAAAATAACCTTTTTCACTGCGCTTAGTATAAATATCAAATGAAACGTCTTTGGGTTGAACCTTATTTTGTTCTATTAATTCAGCATATTGCTGTTTGAATTTATCAATAGCTTGTTTCTGATTATCTCCAAAGGCAATTGTACGAGGCCAATGACGATTACCACCGCCAGATGCACGCTCAACAGTCCAAATAACCTTTGGTGGATTAAATTCTTTACCTTGATATAAGCTGTACTCACCTTGTGTTAAAGATAAGTTGGATAAACTATTTGCATGTCCAACAGCATCATAAAGTGCAGCTCGACCAGCAATTTTATGTCCTTCTCGATTGGTTGATTGCTTGATCATGGCATGGGCTTGTTCTGCTGAAAGTGTTCCATCCATCAGCTTCATACCTACATCTCGTAGGGCATGAACACTTTGAGACCATCGCGCCACCTTATACTGACTACGAGGTTTCACTCTGATGCTATCTCTCATCGATCTAAACAAACTTAAGACTTCAGATGACACTCCTTGGCTTAGCATCGCTTCGTAGTTAGGATGTGGCCATACTTTAGACAGCGGCAATGTTTGAATATCACTTACACTATCGCCTTTGACTGAATCGCTATAAGACTGCCAAAGATCCTTTTTTGCTCCTCCTATTTTTTCGCCTACATCTTGAATATCAGAAGTAGTAGCATCGTTATTTTCAACAACAGACTGCTGCTCTTTCGTATCAGGTACCAAAGTATTGATAGACGTTATTTTTGATTCTGGCTCTCGAGTGTCGACGATATCTTTATTGTCGATTCTATCTCTTGTTGTTTCTGATTCGCTTGGTGAAGTCGTTTCCCTTTCGCTAACCCGTTCTTCAATGCTTGCAGGATCCTTTCTTTCGGTAGTTGATTGAGCGTCTTCCATGCTGGTGAGTTTTTGTCTATCGTCATAATCTAGTTTACCTAAGTGTGAAATTAAATCTGCCGTTGTAATTTTACCCGTCTCATAACGTACTATTAATGCCTCTGTCTCAATTGGGTTAATCGTCGTTGCTTGTCTAATCGCATCATCAAGCACACTTTCAACTGTTTCGTTATATTCACTTTCAACATCAACAAAATGATTTGAGGTTACCCAGCTAGGTAAGCCAAGTTCGCTACTTGTTTTTTCAATCTGTTGTTTTCGCTTAGCAATCCTAACTTCACGACGGCTATCACGTTCAGCATGACGAGACTCAATACCTCCTGCTTGTTCAATACGCCCAGTTTCAATAACATCCATTGCCTCATTGACTATTTCAGCCTGTCGGTCACCTAAACGAGTACCTTGTAATGCCTTACTTATTGCCGTTTGAACCCGCTCAGAACCGTATTCACGCACCAAGTCATGTAAAGCAGAACCTTGGTCGGTTTCCGTAAGCGCGTCAGACTGATGACTAAAATGACGTTCGCTGTTATTCACCTCACCATCAACTAAATCAAGCACAGCATTAGCATCTAACTTGCTACCATCTCGTGCTCGGTAACCATGCTCATTAAGTACTTCAGCTAACTCATCAAAAGTACGCCCCTTTGTAGCAGGGAAAAGCTTATTACGTTTAAAAGCAGCAGGATCAATACCATCTGCTTGTGCTAACTCTCTGTTCACACCGCCTAATTTGGTGATTGCATCAGAGATTGAATCAACCTGTACATTGATACTTTTACTATTACCTAATGATGTTGCTTCATCAGCAATAGACACTAATCGGCTACGATATTCAGGGCGAGTAAAACGACCAGAACCTTTTAGTGGCTGTAAAGCTAACGGGATTTTTGCATTACGCCGATTAGCTAGATACTTTAATTGACGTAATTTATTCTTAGGTATTCCTCCCTCAAATTGAGGTTCTCCAACCTGCTTGTCATAAATAGTTGGATCTTGTGTTACTCGTTTATCATGACCATAGATAACGTCAGGCCGTGAATCTGAAACCACTACGTCAGTATTTGTCGTTTCAGGTAAAGGCTCATCAGCACTGATGACTGTTTCATTTTGCTTTACCGGTTGACGTAAATAAGCAGGGATATCTAAATCGTTTTGTGTCTCTGTTTCATTAAATATGCTTGTGGCCAACTCTGGATTTACATCAGAACTAGTATCATCTTCTAGTACAGCTTCCACTCCATTATCAATTTCTAGCTCTGGTGCTGTTTCATTGATATTCGTTTCTTGCTGACGATGTTGAGCCGGTGTATTTTCAAAATCATTGGGATAAGTGTTTGTAGGATTATCTGGTGCTAAATTATCAGTTGCAGATACATCGATAGCATTAGTATCTATTGGCATTTCAGGTACCGGCTCATCAGATATCGACTCTATTTGAGATTTACCTCGTAAGCCACCAATCGAGCCCATACCTCCACCCATTGCAGCTCCCATCAAACCACCACTCACAGCAGCTTCTGCAACTCCTTGATTTGGATCAATATTCGTCCCTTGATATTCATTGGAAACATCGTTACTGACTCGTTGCTGTGTTCCTTCTTGAACAGCCTCCATTGGCGCTTCTCGAAGAATACCTTCCGCAGTTCCACCTAAAGCTCCACGCAAACCACCAGTACTATGTTTAAAACCTTTAAGTACAGCGTTGGCTAAAGGCACATCACCAAGCATTGTTGCTGCAGCACTGGCAGCAACATTACGTGGGTCTGTCATTGTGGCGCGAGATGCCTGGTTACTGACGGTTTCTTTAGCTAGGTCAAACTTCTCACCATCTGACAAATGAGCATATTTAGGATCGCTATCAATCTCAATAAAAGCGTCTTGATAATGCTGAGATTTCATTAACTGACTATGATCAGCATCAATGACACCACGACGTGCATCTACACTCTGAGATCCTAAATCTGTGCTCATTCCAACACCTACGGCAGGCGCTTTCATTAACAGACTAAGAGCAAGAGGCGCCGCTTTAGCTGCTAACGTTGCATTAGCCCCTGAGCGCATCATCGCATTAGTGATATTAGGTAATAATGCCGTTGTCGATGTACCACCAGTAGCGAGGGCACTTGCTAGTGTCGGGATCATGTACCCCATAGATTTGCTGAACTGTAGCCCCCATACAACAGGATCCGTTGATACTTTCCAATTATCACCTTCTTTCCATGCGAGTGATTCATGTAACGCTGCTTTAGCGTCATCACTTAAACTGTCTTCTACTGTTTTTGCCGCTGAACCGAACGTGTCCTTTATATAGGGTGTTGTTGCCATTGCCGCTCTAACTAATGGTATATTTTGCACCGCAGAGGCAACACTAGACATCATTCCATCATCAGCGTTTGCTTTATCATTTAAAACTTTCAACGCTTGATCTTGTGTTTCAGAGGCCCCTTCTAATGAACGCAATCCCCCACTAACAAAAGCTTTAGCGCCATCAAATAAACTCACCTCATGGTTTTTAACTTCACGAGGCTGAAAATTGGCTAACGAAAAACCTTCTGGCAAATCATATTGACCACCAGTATTCGTCATATCCGTTTGCGCTTGAACCGTTGCTTCAGGATCAATGTCACCACCTAATAATCTTTCGCTCATGTAAACCTCATAAAAATGGCATAAAAAAACCACCGCGCCTTTCGGTGCAGTGGTTTAGGTGTAGTTTTCCATAATGTAATCAGTATGCGCTAAGTTTTGACTAGCAACGAGACACAGTCATTAATGATGAATTAATTGCAGCTTACTGAGTCCCTTACCTGTAACTAATGTTGTGACTGATTTTTGTAGTCCCTGAGTTGGATGACTCCAATCACTAATTTTAACATCGAGCAAGCCCTGTTCAATTTTTGCTTGATATGGCTCATTATGTCGAGAGATCCAATGCTGCTGGCGTAAAAAAGCAAACAAACGACGCTGCCCAGTCCCCAAGATTTTTGCAGCTTGAGCCACACTGATAGCATCAGGCGCAATAGATACTTTTTCAGCAAAGGCAACTTTAGGTGCATCGGCTTCAATACGTAATTCGAGCCCTTTGTTTTCTTGTTGTAACCTTAATCGTTCTTCTTCTGATTGCATTGCTAACTTAAGAATATCCATTCTGGATAAATCACCAACACTTACTTGACGATTATTGAGTTCATTACGCATATCGAAGAACGCTTTCACTAACGTCTTTTTGAATTTCTTTACAGCTTCACTATTTCGCATATAAGTGATGAGTAGTGTTGCATGCTGCTCATTTAAAATAGCGTATTCAGCATTTCCGCCACCGTGCTGACCAATCAATCTTGGTAGCATTTCAAATGCGACCAAGTCGAACTCATTAAAATCATTAATATTTTTTCGAATTAGTTGTATAACTGACTTATGCTC
The DNA here is from genome assembly GCF_900185625.1 of Photobacterium andalusiense. GTDB lineage: Bacteria > Pseudomonadota > Gammaproteobacteria > Enterobacterales > Vibrionaceae > Photobacterium > Photobacterium aquimaris. Next base: position 166,390 of record NZ_FYAJ01000002.1, on the reverse strand, counting down.
CATACTTACATGCTCTGCAATAATCATTGAAGTAGTTACAGGGCATTGGCTTTCATTTAACGTAACGATCGTATTCATAATTAACACTCCGACGCTATTGATACAGATAATGATTTAAGCAAGATTGACAGTCCGATAATTGAATTATCATTTAGCTGTTCGTTCGATGTTGTTACAGCTAAGTATTCCAAAATGTAAGCAACTTGTTTATTACTAAATTGAGGGACTGGTTTTTCTATGGATAATTGCGCTATACTACTCATGTATTTACCCCTGTAATTTGGTTAATGCATTTAAGGCCTCAGTGTTCCAGCACTGAGGTTTTTTTGATCTATTCTTTACTAACATCCTTACAAAAAACTCCCTTCATTTCCTTTTCTAATACATGAACTAATTCAGAATTCAATGATCTCCTATTAGTAACTGCTTCTTTCTCAAACCACGATCTAAGCTCTGTTGGCATGCGAAGTGGATATGACGATTTGATCTTTTTTTTAATCATGCGACCCCTCAATGAATCATAATAAATCCACACATTTACTAACCACAAACTCGATACTAAATCATAATGATTCATTGTCAAGACTTTCACAATCACTATAATGGATTCATTATGATTCAATTTGGATTTTATATGTCACGCCCAGCCTCATATCCACTAAGAATTCCCGATATAACAAGGGATTATCTTGAAGAACAAGCAAAAGAAAATAATAGAAGTTTACAGGGTGAACTACTAACACGTATCCAAGTAACAATGGATATCGAAAGACTATATAAAAACCAAATGGGCTCATTAGATGAATTGGTTACAAGACTAAGTAAGCTACTGACCGCAGAGAAAAAACTAGATAAGAATTTTGAAGATATAACAAAATTAAAAGAACAACTAGAAGAAAAAAATGAGTTAATACAAAAACTTATTAGCACATCGCATAGTGGTTTAGAAGATAAAAAGAAAAATATCACAAGAATATCTTCCCAATTAGAAAACGTTTTAAACGAATTTCATCAACTGTTTCCTTCAGAACAGAACAAATAGCACACAATAAAAAAACCACCGCGCCTTTCGGTGCAGTGGTTTAGGTGTAGTTTTCTATAATGTAATCAGTATGCGCTAAGTTTTGGCTAGCAGGAGAGATATTGGTTTGAGTTATATTTAAAATATAATACTAACCATCAACTACTTTTTGCCAAGAAACGTTTACCTAACGTTATCCTTACATAAGTTATAATGGCAATTGTCGATATATATACAATTAATTCTGAACCACTTGGTGATGCTTTATACCCTATCAATGTTTGCAAAATCTGACCTAAAATACTCTTTTCACTAAGAATATTACCTGTATTCCAAACAGATGAAACCAGATAAGGAGCAAGATCTATTTGCTCTAAAATGCCCCAAGCAGAACTGGCTAAACCAGCAGTCACTAACGTTATTAACCATGTTGTTGACGTAAAAAAGTATTTAGTGGGAATATTAATAATACCAAAGTACAAAATAATACTGATAATAAGGCCAGCTCCAAAACCAAAAACCGCCCCCAAAATAACACTATTAACATCATGTGTTGATGCTAATATCCCACTCAAAAAGAGTACAATTTCAGATCCTTCACGTAGTACTGCTAGGCTGACAACAAAAACTAAACTGTATATAGAACCACTATTTAACAGTATTTGACTGTTTTTATCCTTTATCTTATTTGCTATCTCTTTGCCGTGCGTAGACATCCAAACCAAATGCCATGACAACATCAACACAGCCATTAATAGCACACAAAAATTAAATAAATCCTGACCAATACCATCAAATAAATTAGTCAACGAATTAATTGATAGAGCAACTAACACTGAGCCAATGATCCCTAGAAAAATACCCATCAATATTAATGGTACTCTTTTAGGTATTCCCTGAGTCACACCGAGAACAATAGAAACAATTAAGCTCGCTTCTAAAAGTTCTCTGAAAACGATAATTGCAGCACCATAATTCATCGAACGTTATTTCACTTCTATCATGCCGTACATATCGTCTTCATGATATTCACCAACAAATTTATATTTACCTGGTTTCATCGGCTTAATGTAAACAAACCCTTCTGAATTTGCTGGGATAACTTTTTCAATATTCAGAGCATGGCTTTCAAACTCTTCAGCGTTATTATCTTGATTTTTTATCACTAATTTAACTTTGTGGTTTGCTGGAATAACTAAATTAGCAGGATGAAACTGGTGATTTTTCATAACAATTTCAACAGTTTCTGTATGGGCAAACGAACTTGAAGAAGCAAGTAGTAATACAGAAGTTAAAACACTTTTATGTAATATATTCATAAATCTCTCATTTAATTTGTACATGGAATATTTTGCAGTGATAATAATTACCATTTACATTCCCGTAAAGAATATAAATCAGTTGCAAACAATTCTCATTCATAATCGTGAGGTATATCTCCTTCTTGATGTATTTATCAATCAAATACTAACTATATGATAATCAATCTATTGCATTAGAATTAAGTAAATTTACTCCATACTTTTGTAATACCTCAACCGCAATGATTCCGCATCAGTGGCAAACTGTTCTTTCTTTTTATTATTTATTAACGAGGTATACGCTGCATCAAGCACTTCTGGTGTAGCCTTTGATAGATCTTCGCCACGTTTAGCTAATGCATCAATAAAAGCTTGCTTGTTAGCATCTGTTGCCCATGTTTTATAAGCTGGTTGAGGTTTATCAATATCATTCTTTGGACTGTAATTACCCTGCTTATTGTAAAGTGAGTCAACTTGCCCTAATCGTGTTTTTACTTGATCATCAAGACTTTCTATTTGTTGTTTAAGTTCAGGTGTCATCATACCACCAGCGCTCTCTAATAATTTAGCTTTAGTCTTTTCACTATTGCTATAAACATCATTCACAGCTTTACGGTATTCTTTTTCAAATTCACGCGAGGTTTTACTATCTTGAGACTTAAACAACTTATTATAATATTGAGAGGACGAAGCTTTACGAGCCATGTTCATCTGCCCTGTTAAATCATTCATTGCAGATTCAAGTGGGATTACCATTACACCATCATTTTTATCGGTAGAACGGTTTTTAGTAACAGGTCGAATTCCTCCAGAACTACCATCCTCATAGAAGACTTCCATACCAAGAACTAACCCCGGCTGATCACCTTCACGATTTGGATCAATATCGGCTTGTTGAGTAACTCGAGCGAGTTTAGTTGAGGCAATAACTTTACCAGACGCATCTTTAGAGCCCACAGCTGCATTCAAATTAGGTCGATAGATGGCATCTAAATCATCAACCAAACTATCAGCACTCATTTCACCTGAGAGCACCTTAGGCATATTAGCTTCAATATTTTCAAATGATGTTAATAATTGAGGTGTATAACGACGAATATCATATGCGCCATTCTTAACATTAGGATCGTCAAAGATTGCATCGAGTTCACCCGTTTTCTGAAACTTCTGCCATCCTGCATCCAATAACACTGAATTATCACTAAGAAATTGCTGACGTTTTAGCTGTGAAGTACGCGTATTATTGTATTCAATACGGGATTTGTTTGCTTCTGCACTACGGCTTTCTATTCTATTTTGCCGTGAAAGTTGATCTTTATAGCGATGTTCATCTTTGACTTGTGCTGCCTGATAACGTTCTTCATTGGTTGAATCAAGTCGACTCTGTCGTTCAACACTGTCAGTATACCGACGTTTATTTTCAGCTCTATCCTCATCAGCTTGACGCAAACTACGTTGTCGATCCTCTTTTCTATCTTGGCGATCATAGCGTCGTTCCATTAAATCAAAACCACGTAACGCTCCATCCATAAAACCGCGAGTGTCTAAGCTCATAACGATACCTTAAAATAACTCACCAATAATAAAACCACCCACAGCCCCAATAGCAGTACCAATACCAGGCATAATTGCGGTACCAATTGCAGCCCCAGAGCCAATCGCGCCCATCGTTTGTGTTCGCTCAGCTGTTTTTAGTTGTTTATTCGTACTTTCTATCTGTTCTTCACGATTGGCAGCATTACGTAAACCAGACATTGCTTGTTTACGCGTATCACTGCCTAAAGATAAAATACTGTATGACATTACATTCCTCCTCCGACATTCATTTTTTGGCGCAACCCCATATTCGCGCCGGATAGAATTGACATTGACTGTTCTTCTCCATGAGCACGAATAGCATTCTTAGTACCTGCTATTCCCAATGCCTGTCTTGCATCACTATTTGAATCTAACTGTGGTGTTACACCAAATCGCGCCATCTTATTGGTATTCGACTGCGTCGCTGCACGTAAAGAATTTTGCATATTGCCATCAACCCGAGACAATTGTTCTGATGCCAATTGACCTGTTGATGCCTTTTCCAGTAACTCTTTTTGTTTAGGATAAAAACGCTGTTCCCAGTCGTCATACATCTGACGAGTTAAATTTGCATAGGTGTCTGCTGCAATACCCATCATTTACTCCTTAAGAAAGCATGGTGCCAAAAGGATTCATTTCATGATCATAAGTAGAACGTGATTTCATCGTCGATATACCATCCATACTGGAACCTGATGACATGCTACCTACTTCACGCAAACCTGCAGAGACTCCAGCACCGGCGACAGTACCGATTAATTGATTATTAGCAGATCCTCGGTTAAAAGCATTTTGAGCATCAGAAGATGCTTTACGCATACTTGATGTTGCAACATCCCCCATAGCCGCTAATGACTCAGATTTTTGTCCCATACCAATTGCAGTAACATCTTGCAGCCCTGCCATATGTTTATCTTGCTCTGCTGTTTGAGCACGATTAACCGTATCGGCTTGTTCTATCGCTTGTTCTGATGACATCTCAGCCATTACTTGTTGATACTTACTGCTACTTGGATCAATACCTGAAGCGGTTAATTGTTGATTGGCTGCACTGCGAGAGTCACTGAAATTTTTAGCATAGGCCAAACCTGCATCTTGTTTTGTTTTAGCCATATTCGATGAAGAGTTATAATTATCAACACGTTGAATAAAAGTATCTTCAAAGCCTTTTAAATCGTTTTTATAGATATCCCATTGTCGATTAGCAACATCTGCTGCTGATTTTTGTGCTGTTGTCTCTTCTACTTTATTTTTTCCCCCACCACCCATATCAACTCCTTATAATGGTTTGATAAAATGCATAACTCTATCGCCATTAGTTAATTGCCAATCTTGCTGTTCAAGCAAAGGAACTAAGCTTTTCACAACGGTATATAACTCTAATCCTGTTGCGCCGATTTCACGAGACAACTGCTCAATCATATTTTGATAACGTTCAATAGCATTGCCACCCCAATTAAAGGCGAACATCACATTCACTGTTACTACGCTATTTTCCGACAACGGCTGCAGTACAAAAAATCCATCCTCACCCACAAACAAAAAAGCCCCATCGCTTGATAAGGCTTGATCTATTTCATCTGAAAATTGATGATGGTTACGTTGTTCTGTCTCTCTTATGATAGGAAGTAGCTTCTCTCTGAACTTCAACCAATTTTGCTTATTGATACGCATTAAAATGTACCCAGCTATGCCTTTGTAAATAAGAAAACTGCATATTGATCAGTATGGTCATTGGCTCGTCCGCCACTATATTCAAATGTTATGGATACATTCTTTGCAACATGAACTAAATCTGACGTTAATATTCCTGTTGTCATAATATGCTCATGAGGTCCGCCATAAGTAGACGTCCCACTGACAAATTCTTGGCCATTAATCTTACATCTCGCACTTGCGCCTACACTTGATCCAGATTGCCCATTAAATTTCGATGCTCCGTATCTCACTGGAATTAATTTAACAAGAACATCAAACGGCCAACCATTAACACTCACAGACCTTCCATTTTCTACTGGCACCATTTTAACAAGATCACCAATAATCTGACTGGCAGAAAGCGTACCTCTAATCGTACAATTTTCATGAATTAGGATGTTGCGCATCTCGCCACTGGTCGCATACATATGCCCAGAGTAACTACCATTAACCGCATTAATTCCATCAGTAAAAATTTGCCCCGATGCATTAATATAAGTCTTCCAACCGTTAAATCGCCCACCAGCACCAAATCCAGCCCATCCACCAGTTACTTGTCCGCCATTAATTATCGGTGAATTAATACTAATTCCAGCTTTAACTTCATCAGCTATGATCGTTTGTGCATTCAATATCTGAATCGTGGCTTTCTCAATAAATGCTTTAGGTATAATGACGTTACCTTTATCGATAGCAAAAAGAGGCTGAGTTGAACCACCGTCAACATTAGGGTCAAAGACAATAAACTGACTCGCAGATATTGCAACTTGAGATATACCGTCACTGTCAGCAATAATACCAATGCCAGCCTTAATATCACCCGCTTGCGCTTTAGTGCTCCACATGGTTTTATAAGCAGCAGAGCCATCTTTATTGATGGTACTTATTGCAGAACTATTGGACTTAACTCCTGATTTTATTCCCTCAATGCTCTTCGTTAACCCTTGAACCAACTCAGACTCTTTCATCTGCTTACCAATATCATCAATAATATCGCTAAGATTAGAACTGGTAGAAACCTTCACTCCATCAACATCATTGTACGGCCCCGCTATATCATTGATGTTAACGAACCGACACCAGTAATAGAATGTAGAACCAGGATTAACAATATCGCCAAAGACTGTGGCAGGCGTGGTCGCAATAAGTACAGATTGCTCTAAATGCGGGGCTGAACCATCAGCATTTGGCGCAGCTCTCCACACTTCAGCGTAAGCGAATCCATTGAACGTCGGGTTTTCCCACTCCAACATAATGGCACTAAATCCGCCAAAAGCAGCAAAACCAATAGGTGAATGAGGTTTATCAACAGGCAAATTAATATCTGGTATTACCGCAGGAATGGGTTTAGGAATAGCCGCTCCATTACTATTTCTAGTAATATTGATTAAACCTAAGCTAGCAAGCTCACGCATTGTGATAGCACGATCTAATCCATTGCCGCGCTGCCCAGTTAATAACTCAATGTTTTCTTGTATTGCAGCACTATCGCGCCCGCCACGAAAACCTGATTTACTCTTTGGAGAAACCATTACATTAACTCCTGCATAGAACTTGCCACCATCAAGCGTTCAACTTCAGCACGACCACTGACTTCAATTTGCCACGTTGTTGCACGAATAGCAGGTAACCTAAAACCGTTATGAGGTATCTCACCTTCGTTTAAAGAATATAACAACTTACCATCACCAAAAATCTTCAAAGACAATTGGTTAACCTCTGTTGATACCACACGCGCACATGACATCAATGAATCCACAGGCAATAGGAAAACTTTACTGCGCCACTGCCCTGACAAGTAGTTATCCCCCCCTTGCCAAAGACGCATTTCACTGCCTTGAACTACAACCAATTGATCTCGTTCTAAGTCTTCATAAGCACAATCCCATCGATTTGATAGCTCACGAAAATCTTGAGATACAGGATCAAAGATAAACCCACCACCACTATATAAAGCAATATACATACCTTCTGAGGCCCATGCTTTTATTGTGTGAGGTTGCTTTGTTTGCCATTGTCGCCGTGTCATCAATTGATCTGTAATCGTTATTGCGCCATCAGAACCAATGGCAACCAGCCCATCAGGAGATGCATAAATTACTGTTCCATTAACGACAACCATTGATTCATTACTGACGCAGGCTTGTTCACTGCCTATTTTAGTGCCATTAATCGCACCTGGTGTAACACCACTAAAGATATAGGGATACCCTTTAGTCACGACAACTAAACTCGTACCAATAGCAGTAATACCTACTATCTGATGCTCTGTTGTCCCTCTATATTGTTTAGGCCATGCATAAGGTAAGAAAGCTTCTGAGAACATCACTTCATTACCTGCAAAGCCGGCACAGATTCCATTGGCCATAACGCAAAGGCCACGCATATTTTCATCAGGAACATCGTACTGCCACGTTTCTAAAATAGGCGCATTAAGCGTTGCAGTACTATCAATATATTCAGCTTGTGCAACCGGGAGCTCAGCAACAAGCATATACTCAGCGCTGACACTACTTGTCACTGTCCGATATAAACGAGTATGGGTAATATTATGTGTATTAACATTAAGGCGGGCTAACCCGATATAAATAGTAGAGCCCGGCTTTTCGACTAATAGCTCAGTACTCGGTTTTGATGGTGCACCTTCTTCACCAAAACGTGTCACAAAGGTCTGGATATAATAGCGGGTTTCATCATCAAAAATAGCAACCTGTCCAGCTTCAGGATCACTGCCAGTTGAACTATCTATACGATTTATTACAGGTGCAGAGCTTGGTATTGGTACACCTAAATCATAACTTGCGGCCGGACTAACGACACCAATCGCTATATCTTGAGCTGTCACTTTAGGTTTATTTTCTCCCGTAAAGTACACACGCTGCCATTCATCTTGTGCCATTGGGTTATGAATAGCTTCAATGGGCTTATTCCATAGAAACCAGTGTTCGTCGGTATATTTAAATATTGTTTTTGCAGATAGTGGTAAGGAAGCCACCACAGCGTCATTACATAGTGGACGAATAATGCCATTTTCAAAGCAACAATCTTTAGCAATAACTGCCGCTTCATTAGGTAATAGCTGAGGTTTTAATCGCGGTATTTCACCGCGCATGAGAGGAATAGTAATTAGCATCGACTACTCGCTTATTGAGTCAATAATGATGATTAAGATCAGTTAATATCATCTTGCGTATAAGTGTATTGATAGATTCGCCCCTTCTGACTAGATGAGGGTGGATAGGTTAATACTTTACGGCCTAAATTAGCTTTAATATAGCTACCATTAGAAGTATTAAATTTAAATATCAATTGATTAGCGAAAGGATTAACAACAAAGAGATAGACATCAAACCAATCTCTCGCAATATTATGTGTGTATACTTTGGTGAAGAAACGTTCATCGTGTGAAGTATGGCTATATACAACACAGGTAACGCCCGCAGGGTTGCCATTACCTGAGCGAATAATGATTCGATTATGATCACATTGATGATATGAATTAACGTAAAACCCTGAACCACCAATAATTTCTATCTCTGCTGTAGAACCATTTTGAGGGATATAAACCGTTGCAATTCTTACATACTTATCAACATTCCCATCGACAGTGATTGGTAGCGATTTTAAAAACTCATACGTCATCGCACCGGCAAATATGTTATTATATTTGTACATCATTCCATCATTATCATATCCATCGTTATGGTTGATCATTGGAATTGGATGAGTATGACCACCGCCTGATTTAGCATAAAGTTGGATTTCTGATGTTACATTACCATCATTATCTAGCCCCTCAATTGTCACCTTACCGCTAAATTGAGGTGACTCATTTGACCCAACACTGTCTATATCTTGTGCGCGAATGTAACGTGCATCAGATTCTTCTTTTGAATATGTCTCTAACCATTGTCTAATAGCACCCTGATTAGAACAAAAACGAATGTAGCTATCAGCGACATTATCGATACGAAAAGCTAATGCGCCTGAAAAAGAGGACTGATTGGTAAAACCCGAAGAAAATAAACGTGCTTGAATATCACCATTATTGTCTCGTACTGGCACACTGTTCGCATTTACTTCAATGGTATGTACTGTGTTCGGTACATGCTCTAAATCGACATCAGCCTTACTTAGCAGTACCACGCCACGCTTACCATTGATAGAAGTAACACTTTCCGTATTATCAATTTTATAATAGGCATCCATACTCGCTGAATAGACCAACGAGTCATCGATACCATATTCAATACCATTGACAGTTCCAGCCACCGTCACTTTCCAAAAACACGCCCTTTTTTCACCGTTAATATCGATTAAAGGTGATGGTGCAATACCGCTTGATAAATCAATACCACCTTGTTCTAACATAGCACCCGATAAACTTGCAGCCGCAAGCTCTGCGCGTCTAGCTGCTTCAACGGCTGTTTCTTTTGCTGTTAATGTTTGAGATAACCCTAATGAAACACTGACTGCCTTCTCTGTCGATACATTCGATTTATCCAAAGCAATAGCTGCACTTGATTGTGCAGCATCAGCACTTAGTTCTGCATTATTTGCACTTACTAAAGCATTAGCAGCTTGTTGCTTAGCAATGTTTACCTGCTGTATTGCGACATTCGCTTTTTGAGTTGCGACAGTTGCACTCTCACCAGCAACCACTGCGCTATGTTGTGCTAACTGGATATGACGAGCGGATATATCAACTTGCTCTTGGATTTGCTGTTGTGAATGTTCCACATCAGCACCACGCTCTAACACTTGTTGTTTTGTAACTAATGCATCGTTTGCAGATTGCTGAGCAGATTCTTTCGCTGTTTGTGATAACTGAGCAGATGATTGTGCCCGCTCTGCTTCTTGATAAGATCTGTCTGCTTGATTTTTTGCATCATTGACAATATCAACACGCATTACCGCTTTCGCTCGTCCAACTTCTTGAGCAACCTGTAACACACTTATTAACGCGTTATCCTCACTTTTTTTAGCGGCTAATTGGGATTGCTTTGATGCTTGTTGACTACGATTAGCATTAATAACGTGAGTCTCGATTTGTGCTTCAATCTGGACAATATCATTAAGTTTTTCATTAAAAAAACCGCGAAATAACTCAAATTGCTTTAGTACTTCTTGAGACTGGCGAACGCTTTTTATTGTTTCATCTCTATATTGTTTTGCCAGCTGCATAAAATTAAAGGTTTGTTGGCTTTTAGCTGCAGTGTTTCTTTCACTTAATACTGCCATCTCTGCGGCAAGTTTAGCCTTTTGTAAAGAGGATGTGGCGCTATCACTAAAACTTTCAGCCTTATTTTTAAACGCTAATACTTGCTGTTGAACATCATAGATATCACTTTGGATAATACGAGCAGCATCATATAACCCAAGTGTGTCTGCTTTGACTTGTTGTGAGCTACTCAAGGCTTGATTGATTTGCGTAATGCTATCAGTAACAGATTGCACTAAAACATCAATTTGTTGAGCCTTTACCTCAACCTCAGTTACCTTATTATCAATGTTTATTGTAAGCGTATGAGTAAGCTCAATATTTCGTTCAATATCACGCGCTGATAATGCTGCTCGATTTGCAGCATCAACCGTTTGTTGTACCAACTTCGGCAATACCGGTACCGTAATACCCACAAGACTATTTAATGAGCCATCAGGCGTATTATCTGTAACAACCGTTTCACCTAAATATTCAACATCGCTTTGTTTACTTGGCTGTACATATAACGAGTATGTGCCTGGTAATAATTCAAACTGATAATAACCTCGACTATCTGCTTTCATATATACAGTAGAACCAATGAATACTGAGTTCGTCGTACTGGTTGCAACTATTTGTAATAACCCATTCGCGATAGGTCTGTTTGCTAAATCACGAAGAATGCCAAAGACAATCATGCGCTACTCCATCGCTGCTTGTTTTAATGCTTGCTGCTTCACCCGATCCGTTGTGGCTTTCCCTGTTAGAGCTGTATTAAATACTTGGTAGTGTGTAGCCGCTTTCTGCGCTTCACTCGCATTTTCAGCATCTTTACTAAAAGCCCGATACAACATGAAATCAAGCAACATACCACTATAGGTAATTGCCATACGAAGCTCACCACCTTCAGTTGCTGTTAACAGCTGACTATATTGAACATCAATAACCGTTGCTTTATCAGGTGTTGGATATAACCAAAACCATGTCAGTTCATCAGCAGCTTTAGTCCAACATTTTGGCTGACCTTGACTTGTTCGCCAATCAGGATAAAAACGGTTTAACGTTTCCATCGGCGTGAACTGCCCTCGTACTGCGCCAATTTGCTCAACAGAGAACAACATATGCGCATCATCAGGCAACGCAACAGGATTACCTCTTGCTTCAATATTAGCTCGAGCAACTACAGCACTTGGCTTATAGGTGATCACTGCATTCAAAGCTTCATTAAGGTAATAAAGTAATTCTAGCTTTTGCCAACGAACAAACAACGGATCAACCAATGCTGTCGCTGCCTGTGTTAATAATGTATCGACTGAAATCATTAGAAAAACTCCCGACGACAAGCAGGATTATCTAGCTCAAGGACTGGTGTATGTTCTATTGCATAGCGGTAAGCTTGACGGATAGCCGAGATAAACTCTCGTTGATTGTATTGTGCTAAATCAGGATTGAACCAAGATGTTGTTGGCTGTAATTGCAGAAGATTCGCAGCACCGGCACAGATACCGTCTACATAATCATGAAGTAATACTTCTGGTAGCTGATCTGCATTGATAACGGGCTCGGCCATTGCGGTGATCACTACATCACTAAAATTAGCCTTAAATGTAATATCATCTCGACTGACCACGACAAAATCATATCCCACCTTTAAGGGCTGAGATTTGCTTGTAACGTTAACGATACCTGCACCTTTTAATTGTACCTTTCCTTTGATACCAACGTGATGGCTAATCATCGATACAGACTGACGTTCAAAGACGTCATCAAACTGACGAGTTTTAACCAGTATTTTGCTTTCACGGCAAAACCGTTGTGCTGCTTTAACAATGGCTATTTCCATTAATCCGGGTACAGGCACATCAACTAACATGCTTAATGTGGGCACAAAATCAGACACAGGCACCATTGGTTTATCCTCGAATAGCGTTACGAACACGCAAGCGGAAATCATCAACAGACTCTTGTGCATCTTTTGCATCAACAGCAAGATCATGCGCTTCAATCAGCGTGGCCAGTTTAACTGACGTCATCTTTGATAAATCAATAGATTGCCCAGCCAGTTCAACCACCATGCTATTAGCATAAGCTTCTGCTGCTAGTTGTGCCTGATGCTCACGTTCTTGTTGTGCTTTATCATCTGCTTCTATCTTTAGCTCAGTCTGAATCAACTCAACCTGCTCTTCTCGTACCCATACTTTTGGGTATTGCAGCAGCATGTAAGCAATATCAGCTTCTACCTCTACTGGCTTATTTTGAGGGAATATTAATAAAGAGCCGGTGATCGTATCTTTCTTAAATGGCTTATCGCCAATATAGGCAATGCTAATCTTTGACATGGTTATCCCCATAAAAAAAGCGCCCATAATGAGCGCTCAATATCGTTTGATTTATCGTTTAATTAATACTTAAAAACCAACAGATACATATTCAGGCATAATAGCGACAGAACCCGTTGCTACTGCGCCCTTAATAACCACCGTTAGAATATTTTTTTCAATGAGATAAATAGGCTGAACCGGAATAACAATCGATCCTTTAGCTGCAACATTCACCGCAGAAACAATGATGTCATCATTCAATTTAATATCCAATGTTACGCCAGTACCTAAACCTGATTCTGTTGCTACTCGAACACCGACAACTTCTAAGCCAATCGGTAATTCAAGCGTTTCAATTTCAGTACCAACGACAGCCGCTTTTACGTCAATCTTACCAAAGGCAATACTCAAATTACCGGCAGCGCCTGTATATACAGTATCTCGCATGGTTTGTGCGATGATTTTAGTCATAACAAATCTCTCTTGTGGTGAATGAATTACAGCGTGACAGCTGTATCGAGTGCTATAACGCCATGGTCATTGATACGCCCGTTTTTATCAGCAAAGCGGATCTTTTTAAGACCATTCATCCATGCGATAGAAATTTCCGTACCGTTATCGTGATCCACCTTTTTTTCTGTATATTTAAATTGATTACCGCTTGAGGTTGAACCCCATGCATTAGCCAATGCCTGACCACCTAAAAGAATGGCACGATCAATCGTGGTCTTTGCTTCAACTTGTTTAACCGTTGCAGCATTATCATTATTAGACACCTTCACGGCAGAACCCTGGTTGAAACGAATTGGCATACCTTTGTATTTACGTACTAAGATATTGCCGCGCATTGCACATTCACCCGCAAAAACGGGATGACGGAAATTACGACCACGATTAAGCGCTGATGCTGTTAACTGTTGCCAGTCCTTATAACTCGATGTTTTCTGCCATGTAGCCCACTGGCGAGGCGTTACTTCAAGTAAGTAGAAAGGTTCATCACCCGCTAATTCATCCGCACCGAAACGAATCGGCTGTAAAGGATGTGCCATTTCTTCTAGGTAAAGGCTGAGATTATCCACAGCATCCATGTTGAAAATGTCTGCAGAATCGAGACCTTCAAAAGATGTCGCATCACCTCCAAAGAAATGACGATCATAGGTTGGCGGCAAAATATCATTAACTAAAATATCACTGTATTCATTGTGACCTTCAAGCGGAACAATAATATCATCATCAAAGTAATCACCACGCGCACCGGCTAAATGAATAGTAGCCGCCTGATCTTGCAAGTCATTAAAATAAGGACCGAGCAAAGTGCGCCCTGCTTTACGGATCTGATGCGTTGTTCGTTGCTGGCTCATCTTGCCACCAGCATCAACCATATGACGGCCTTGATTGATTTTCAGTTCAAAGCTTGAAAACTCAAGGTTCTCACCACGACCTTCTAACTTCTTATCTCCCATAGTTGGACGCTTAGAAAGCTTGTGGACGATCTGCATATCAACAGATTCACCCGCCTGTTTAGTTAAATCTGAGATACGTACAATCGGTGCATGTGCCGACGTTTGTGTATTGCCTTTCTTATCGCCCATGGCTTGCTTTGGCGCTTCTTCCGTCAGCATATTTACAAAGCTGCGATTTCGGTTAGCGGCAGTAAATAGCGCAACTTCTTGTAAATGTTTCGCCTGCGCTGGCGTAATAGTTGTCATAGCAACTCCTAGAAACAGAAAAACCCGCACAAAGGCGGGTTTAAGTATGTAATGAACTGATGGTTAATAATCAGCTTGATCTAAGAGCGCATCAATTTGATCAGGTGTCATTGTCGACATCAAGTTTTGCAACTCAGCATTGTTCATATTAACTGCCTGTTGCAACACCGTTCCCTGATGTTGATTGGATGCGCCTACAAGTGACGGACTCTCGGGTAAAGATTCCGCTGCGGCTTTCTCTTTTTGTTCTGCCACCTCACGAACTTGTGTATCAACTACTGGCTCAATGACAGGTTCAATTACTGGCGCTGATTCAGGAGTAGATAATGTTTCTCCAAAAGCAGCTTTCGTTCGACGAACTACCTCTTCAAAACGTTCACGCTGTGGCTTTTCTGACCACGTTGGATCTGTTAATAAACGATCATCAATATCGAGTGCGAGAGCCCATTTATCACCTTTCTCATCCATCCAACCATTCAAGTCTGTATTTGATTTAATATCATCTAATACAGGATTACTGGTTGATACATCTGTAACTGGTGCTGTGTTAGCAGTAACGGCATCAATCTTTGCCATCAGGCTTGTGATGAATGGTGCTAACTCAGGATAGTTCTCGCGTAAATCATCGATTTGCTTATCGTTGACGGTTAAATTTTCAGGTAGGTCATCAAGATCAACACCCAACTTCTGTAATTGCTTATCGCGCAATTCAAGTAAACGACTTTGCTGATCATACTCTGGCTGCTTCTGCTTCATATCAGCAATCTGTTGACGCAAACGTTCAGACTCTCGACGTTCAGCTTCTAGCACATCGTATGGAATAATGTGTTCACCGTCTTTGGCGACAATTACTTTCTTCTCAGGCTGTTCTTCACTCTGCTCAACAATCACATCATCCGTAGTTGGCGGAGCTACGTTCGTATCGCCTTCTAATGGTGGTACTGTTGGTTCAGTTGATGCTACTTCGGCAATAACGGGATCTGGTGTTGCTAGTAATGGTTCGTCAACCACTTCAGCATCATCAAGACTATCCAATATTGCTTCTAGTTCATCGAGTGTTTCATTACCTGTAATTTCAATCGTCATAGGTTAACTTCTCCGGTTGTAGACGTATCGCTGTCTGTGCGAATAAAGGCTTTAAAGAAAAACCCTTATTCCCAAAAACAGGCATAAAAAAAAGCCACATCCCTTTCGGGTGCGGCTTTAGATGATGGAATCAGAGTATATTAGATTCAGGTAGAGTCAAGACGTACAAGCCCAAAAGAGCAAGACCGATTGATATGCAATTGCAACTGTTATAATATGCAAAAAATTCACATGGAATGAATAATATGAATTGGGAACTTACCCTCAAAATAGCATCAGCACTTGTTGGTATAATAAGTTTAATTAAAATATTTCACGATTTATTCACATCAAAGAAGACTTCACTACAAAATGAATATAATTTTGTAAAAATCTTTTTAAACGATCTAACTGATGCTGAAAATAATAATAAACCATTACACCCTTTTGCTCTCGAAAAGGGATATCAAGCACTAGCAGGAACTGATGCTGTAAGTAGTAGTGAAGTTAAATATATACTTACATTAAAGGATTCTGCTCAGTGTCTTCGCGATTTTATTTTTGCAAAGTATTTATTTGAGCGCTTAAATACTGACGGCGATTTTAAGATTAAATTCAGGAAAAAATACAGCAAACTTTGGGTTAGAAATCTAAATAAAACATACTATATTTTAGGATATGTAATATTAGCATTTATATCAATATCCCCTTTAGTCTTTATGAGTTTTTTAAATCAAACATTAAGCCAAATGTCTACACAACTGATGATTACTTTACCTATTTTTGGCTTTTTATCCTATATTAGCTTAAATAATTGGGGGAAATTTATTAGAGGTGAACATTTATATCAAAACCAAAAAGAATATCAAAAAACAAAGATAATAACTGATAAGTATAGTCATTAAATTAAAACTATGATGTATCATTTTATACATCATAGTTACTTATCATAATTGAATAGCATCAATCTGCTGCTGAAGATTAGCCAGCATATCCTGCTTAACTTGCTCAACCTCACCACTTACTTTTTCCATTTCAGTTAAAATCTTACCTGTTTCAGCTTGAGTCTTCGCATTGGTATAACGCTGACTATCAGCAACCACACTCTCTTTATTAGCAAGAGCTGCCGTTCGTTGAGCTTCAGCTTCAAGCTTACCGACTTTAGCAGCAAGCTCTCGCATCATTAGCGCTTGTTGTTCTTGTTGCTGCTGTGCTTGTGCTTCTGCTGCTTGTTGTTCTTCTGGCGTCATATCTTCGGCATCTTTACCCACACCTAATGCACCACGAACACGATCCATAAACTCCGCTTTATTTGGTACATCACTTAATTCAAGCACTAGATCAATCACTGCACTTTGTACTTCCGGTGGTAATTGTGCAGTCATTTGCATCATACGTTCAGCAAGTTGAGACTTATAAGCCGATGTTTGTTGAACGGGTGCTAAAGCAATATGAGACCGTAAGCGAGAAATATCATTATTCATGCCATCTGGTGTTTCTTCATTGATAACAACAGCTTTGCGTTTCATCTTGTCATCACGATTAACCACAACCTTCTTATTACGCTTACTCTTTAGGTCTTCAATGACATAGCCAAGAATGAGTTCTCCCACTAACTGACATGAGAATCGATAGTTGTCATTAATTTCAGCAAGTGTTGTTGCGCCTTGTTCAACGATATTAGCAATGGCAATACCACTTTTAGCACCATCATCTTGACCAAGAAAAGATGGTGAGACACCCATAACATCTTGTATATGACGCATAGAATCTTGCATTACTGAGAACTGTTGGCTTGAAACTTCCGTATCTCGATTGATTTGGAACACTTCTGCCATTGTCTTTTGATTACGTCTGTTTGGATTAAGCTTTACCACACCACGCTTATCTATCTCTTCAATGACCTTTTGAGTACTCATGTTAGTCGCATCTTCATCCATGATAATCAATGGCGATTGTAATAACTGCGTGAGTTTACTGCGACGGAAATTCACTTCATCTTGTGCACTGATTGATGAAGCAACAATGCCATAAGGTTCACCAGATGAGGCTTTACGGTATCCAAAGAAAGGAATCAGTGGCCACATGCCTTGTGGTGCTGAGCATTCTTTATCCCCTAAATGATGTGGTCCTGCATACCAACTCTCACTGATACGACTAATCTGTGCCATACGAAGCTGAACTTTCCCCATTCCAACTGCAGTGGCATGAGCAACATTACTCGATTGATACTCAATAACTCGACCATCAGAGAGCTCAATCACGGGTTTACGCTCAAAGCTACGGTAATAAATCACCTGCAGTCGAATACGTTTACGGTTTTGGCTTAACCATTCAGACTCACTGCGAGTCCAAGCACTGTATTCTTTGTAGCCACTTTGCAGCTGAGGGTCTAAACCTGCGATATGATCGACATCGACAAAGTTATTCCATGAATTTACCGCCTGCTCAATAATGGTACGCTTATTCGGCACCATAGTTATCAGCTCATCCATATCAATCCAGCGATAACGCATTAACCATCGCGCATCTGATAAGTCATGTTGCTTTGCTAACCAATCCCAGTAGACCTCATCACGTGGCACATTTTGGATTTTATACTTGGCACCAAAAGGGTCCTGGTTACGAAAGCACTCAACCCAACCAATACCCGCTTTGAGTTGTGAAGCATAAGCATCTGAACGTGCTTTATCTAATCGACCAAGACGACAAGCATCAGCAAACTCAGCATTCAATGCTTCAGCTAACTCTTCCATTTCATCATCGGGATCATCAGCCATGACCAACAAATCAGTACGCGTCTTGGCTTCCATACCAAGAACAGAATTAACTGCAGGCTTTATTAAGTTTTGAACAGTTATTGGTTGACCTCGTTCCTTCAGCGTTTTTAATACTTCAGCCTCGAGTTGATCATCATCGTAATAAGCATCAGCTTTGTTTGCAGCAGAGCGCCAATCCGGTTGGCCATCAATGTCAGACATGATGTCGAGCAATTTACTTTGGTCTACTTTCATTAATAGGTCATCCAGTGTTTATCTTTTGCTGGCTGGTTATCGTCAGATTTAACGCGCTTTGGCATGCGAGCTCGCATTTCTTGGGCAATGGCATAGCTAATCAGTTGATCGTCATAACAGCCCACTTGAGCATTCATTGCACCTTTGCTGTCATACACATAAGCATTAAGCTCAGAGATAGTGCCTATCCAACGAATACCACTTGTTTGAGTACGTAACAGTTCTTTTAAACCCTCAATGATGATGGGTTTAGATTGTTTTGTTGTTAGCCAACCTAATTTGGGAGTGTCGTTATCGTTATCACGGTCAAGGTATTGTTCTTGATAGATACGACGAACAGGATAGATATCGCGGAATTTTTGTAAGAACGCATGTCCATGGTTATTTCGTTCTGGTCCAACAAAAGCGGTGTTATACATATGGCCAACATGACGCACGAGTGATGCAAACATCTCAACATCTAAATGACCAAACCAATGCGCGACTTGTTCACCTGTGCTTTTTTTGACGACATCAAATGAACTTCTATCGTTATGCTCAAGACCTTCAGCAATATCAACGCCTATTGCATACTCTTCATCAGTGTCAGGTAACTCCCACACAAGCAGCATATTAAGTAAATTACGCTGCAGCTTCTCATTATCAACCTCACGCATTGATTGAGCTTTTGTCTTGATACCACTTACAGGCTCGATGTCGTAAATGATAAGTGGCTTTATGGTATGAGCTTCTGCATTCATCACGCGAATAGCATCGAACACACGACGACCAGAGGTTAAGAAAGCTTCTTGTGGCGTTGAGGGAAACTCTTGCTTAATTTCCTCGCCCTGACTTTGTTCTTTATTGATGTACCATTGTTTTTGCTCATCAGTTAACGTGACCTTCATGGCTGACTCAACAGCTGCAAAGTATTCTTGATGGTATTTACTGAGCTGTAATCCAGACTGAGGAAGAGGCTCTGAGTATTTAGGATCTTGAAACCACGCAAAGAAATGAAACTTATAATCTTGTAAGCCCAACGTCGAGCCTGAATTATATAAATCCAATGCTCTCATGCTCATTGAGTAAAAATCACCACCAACACCTTCGGCTGTAGATTCGATGAAACAAATGGCCTTTTGGTGGATAGCATTTAAGGTACCGGTCTTAACCTCTTTGGCCTTTTGTGGATACTTAGCACAAATCTTTCCATGCTCTGAAATGTGAAGTCGTTGCACTGTCCCTGAACGGAATGACGTTGCACACTGAATACTTGAACCACTTTCAAAGAGAATAAAGCCACCGCTTGCACCAGAGCGACGCGCTTTAATCGGAAATTCGGCTTTAAGCCACTCAGGAAGATTATCAAATGGTACTTCTATCTTGGTACGGAAAATCTCACCTGCAGCACCTTGGTCTTGAGCGATGATGCCGCACTTAATGTTCTTATTAAATAACGCTTCATCTAGCAGATAAATATCAATGGCAGTAGAGAAACCAAGCTGACGCGCTTTAAGAATGATATTCTTATGTGCCATTAACTTGAACAGTAGAGCTTGAGCCGGTCGTAACTTAAACGTGACTAAGTCACCATCCTCATTTTCAACTTTGTAAAGGTTGTTCAGTCGCCACCATTTATTGCCAACTCGAGCTTGGATGTAGTCAATTTGCTCTTGTTCGGTCATGATATCAAGCCATCAGAGCCAGTCTCTTGTAGTTCAGCAATCATTGCAGATATTGGTGTGATTGAGCCTTTACCCTCTTTAGACAATTTATCAGCTTCCAATTTTAGCTTGGTTGTTGCAGCTTCTATTCGATCCGTATCTTTCATGATTTTCTGCTCATTAACGGTATCAATACGAATGGATGAAAGAGTTTTAGTGATAGATTCAATACGAACTACATTTCTATCGAGTGCTTGTTCTGTCGAGGTAATCGCGTTGTAAAGTTCAATGCGTTGATCAACAGAATCTGCATTGGCCATATCAGCACGAATCTTCTTCATCGTATCGATACAGTTCAAAGCACGAGCACGACACAGTTTTAACTCTTCCTCGAGGGACATTTGAGCCGCTTCATCGAATAACGATTGGTCATCAAATCGTGCTGAATAACCACCATGTTTGCGCGCATGTTGATTGCCAACTTCAAAACTTTGGGAAGGATGTGGATTACCAGGCTTACCATTTTTAAACTTATTAGCGCTGGATTTTCCTTTGTGTTTCGCTTTATTCGTAGGTTCAGGCTTAGAATTAGTTCGTTTTTTTACTGATTCACTCTCTCCCTCTATATTTTCAACTTTGCGCACTTTCTTTGATTGCGCAGTTTCAGGTTGCGCATTGCGCACATTATTAGATTGCGCAGTCTTATTTTGCGCAGTGCGCATTTTGATATAGCGACGTGCAGATTGATAATTAAGCCCTCGTTGATGACACCATTCTTTAGCTGTAATCCCTGTCTTATCGTTATCAGCTAAGAACTGCAGTTGTAGTTGCTTCCAATCATTGGCCATATAGTTATCTACTTACTTGCTAACTCTTGGCTTAACTCTCCCTCCACTACCCAATCACCGACTTTGACCTCATGGGTTGTAGCTATATCTATTACAGCGCCATTAGCTAACATAACGCACACGACGTTGCCGCATTTATCGATGATCTCAATAATGCGTCCGGTTTCATTTTCTATTGTCATAAGGCACTCGAGAGATAATTGGAGGGAACATTATCAATGGCACTCGTAAGGACCATTTGTAATGTCTATTAGTCTTTAAGCTTTCGCCACTTAAGGTAGTCATCAACATATTGCGCACATTCTCGCAGCGCAGACTTTAATTTGAGTGTATCGATGGGTAATTCAGCGGGTGTTGTTGCTGTCAATGTGGGCTTGTAGCATGGAACAACTAACCCTATTGGTGGTAAGACATACAGTGTTTCTGTTTTAGTGATGACTCTAGTAGGACTGGTGCAACCGCTTAATAACAGACTTAGGATAGCGAGTATCAAAACAGGTATTGGTTGATAGTGCTTTCTTGAGTGTTTGGATATCGGCGCTGAGCTTTGCTTTATCACGGTGTAGGCTCTCCGTTCTTGCGCTTAACAGACCTGATAATGTCTTGCGCTCTTGGACTAACTGCGCAATTTGCTTTGATTGGCTATCCTTGATGGATTCAACAGTGCTTAGCTGCAATGATAATGTAGCCACTTCCTGTTTTGCTCCCTCAGCGGAGGCGATAAGTAGCTTGATTTTAAATACCATGCCGGCACAAATAGTGATAAGGACCACAATCACTCCTATCTTTACTCTATTGAGTAGCATTCATGGCCTCCACTATTTCCTTATCTAATGGCATTTGGCCTATCTGTACTAATGCTTCATTGATCTTGATCGTTCCCATGCATAGCTGCTGCACCACATCACGCCTTTTCACTATCCCATAGCAGTGATTACTACGAATAGCGCAATCCTTACCTGCCACAAATCGCCACTTCATAATTTCATGACAAGCCGGTGGATAATCCGCATTCAATAGGTATCGATACATTGTTGAGCGCTTAAAGGCTCCGGTACCAATGTTGTAGGCTAAATCGAGAGAAGCTAAGTGGACATTAGTCGGCAATTGTTGAGGGATATCTTCTAATGGTGTGTTGTGTTTATTAAGTGATGACGCGAGCATTGCATCACATTGTTCTTTGGTGAACGTGTCTCCTTGTTTAATATTTAATGTTTCGCCATAACACGCCGTCCAGACACCACCCACATCTTGATATGATATTTGGCGGTACCCTTCAAACGCCCCCGTAACAGCTATAGCTCCCGCTAATAGCGCACCAGTGAGTTTATTAAAACGCATTTTTGTGGCGTCTTTCTAATTTGATGCGATAGGCTGTGACAACAATACCCACAATAGATAATCCAATACCTACAACAGTAATGATATCGCTGCCATACCACGTAAAGTGACCAGTAATAATCTGCTCAAAGCTACTGTTTAACATCGACTGCGCATTTTCTGCTGATGTGGTGGCACTGATCCCCACACCAACACCTGTTCCAGCAGTGATTGCGAGTGTTGCTCTATCAAGCATGTCATTTTCTCCAGGCATAAAAAAACCCCGACGAAAGGTCGAGGTTTAGCATGATTGGTATAGATTACCTTAGTTTGCGGTCTGGTCAAGACGACTAATTTTGACGCTTAGATTTAGCATAAGAGCTCATTGTTCTAATTACGCCAATGATTGTTATAAGGGCTAATAAAATCGGTACGACAAATTTAACAGGCCTTACTAACTCAGCGACTGCATTTGAAAGGTGCATCCCTTCAACTTCAATAAATGGCGCTGTCGCCCATGGAATAAAATAAAGCGTTAACCCACCAAAAATAACAGTCAATATCAAACCAAATGGCCAATATATATCGGTTAATATTATAAATCCTTTACCTAGTTTATTAGCACCACGGTATCTTGCCATGAGTTATTCCATTTACTCATCGTTATAATAATGGCGAACCTTACTCTTATGTGGATATTAGAACCAACCAAATTTTAAGGTCTTATTTCTAACTCTAACATGTGTGCAATTTCAGTTGCTGCATCCTGAGAATAAACATAGATTTTTGTTAAACACTTCTCAAACAATGGCTTCAGCTCACTCTCCCACAGTTTGTCACTAACCCGCCCTAATCCTATATGCCGTAAATGCTGGCGAATATTATCAATACTAGGAACAAACAAACCGTGGCCATTGCATGAAGGACATTCGCCGGTATTTAATATTGAGCTGGTACCACTACAACGAGGACAAGTTGAGGATTTTAGGGACTGACATTGTGCGTATTCATCAATACGACGGCGCTCTTTGATGATTAACGCTTCAAGCTCATTAATAGCAGACAATAGTCGTTCTTCTGCAGCGTGGGTCTCGCAATGATCAATGTTACGCTGTAACCGTTTTATCTTTACCTGCCATCCCTTAATAAGTCGATTGCTACGTTTAGCTTGGTCACTGTATTTCCGCCATAACGCAGCTAATTGACGCTTTTGACTAGCTACTGGTTTATCGCAAAATACATCAAGAGCAACACAACTTAATGCCATCGCTAAATCTTTACGTTTTAGCGACTCATCATTCAACCATGAGGCCATAACATCGATGATACGATTTGCTGCAGGTGCATCATGAACGTACTTGGCCATCAATAAATCCATTCCCAATGGCATCTTATGTTGGACCTTACCAAACACAGCTAAGATAACGTCACCGGTTAATGTTTGGCGACCACGTTCATCAGCACTCACGCTACGTACTTCATGCATTCTTGCGAATAATTCAATTGCTCTGCTCATAATGCCCCATGTATTCAGTAATAATCGCGATAGCTTCGCTTGCTGAATAACATATTACCGCCTGATACCCGATATCATCGAGACGATGCAGCCATTGATTTTGGTTGTTACTTACAACTGACTTATTAGGCTTAGGCGCTTTCATTTCGATACGAAGGCCGTGGTATTTTGAGCTTGGAATATCTAACATCAGATCGGGATAACCAGGAGAGCCACCAAGTTCGATGAAGTCTTTGATTGCTTTGGGACCGCGTTTACCTTCATTGGGAACATGAGTAAGGTAATCCCCTATTCGTAGGCCATGAATAACGGTATAACTCGCCCATTGTATTAGTGCTTTTTGTTCTGCAGATTCAGATTCTCGTTTCTGTTTTTTGATACGTCCCTGAGCATTTGTTTTGAGGCGTGATTGAGTGCCGAAACTTTTTATTAAGTAGTAATCATTAAACATAACAATCTCTATTACTCTGTTATTTACCAGCAGCATAATAGGAATTTACTTATTTGAAGAGACATCACTCAGCGTATTTTATTCACTAATAGCTATTGAATAATTAAAATGCCGTCTCTAATTCTTCTCATTAATGTTATGTGCAACGCAGCAAGCATATATTGTTCTTTTTCCCCAGCTAACCACTCAAATGATACTCGTCCATCAAGAACATCATGACAATTGGAGCAGCAATCTACGGCCCAAAAATCATCACTTTTATAAGCCATTCCATGCGCAGTACTAAAAAGATGTGCTAAAACGACAGTATCCGGATTAAAGTTACACACTCCAAGAATTTGCACTGAGCATTGTTGATTTTTAGCAGCATTGCGCAATTTATCACTGCGCAATGCTGTAGTTTTGGAGATCATAATAATGACCTTAGTAGTGTTATCATCATTTATTGTACTTTTACTTATTGAATATAAATAAGTCGTTCACTTCTTCGTTATAAATACATTTTTTCAAACCTTTTCTGTTCAGCTTCTAATTCAATAAAAAGCTGAGGTAATTTTTTATCTCCAGTAAGAATAGCCACTCTAATCTCTTTTAATTTATTGTGTAATCTGTACTTATCTTTATTAATATCAAAACCTACTTTTTCCACACCCTATACCTCCAACAAAACAAACATACCAATCTGGCCTATCATCTTACAACTAGACACTATGTTGCGATAAAAAATTTCACTATTTAATTCTTATACTGATAAAACCCTTCAAACACGCACCAAAACATCCCTTTATAGCATATGCGGGGGATAATCAAGACTCTCAATTAAGAATGGTGATCAATATTGCAAACATTATGAATATAAAAATAATATTAATTTTCTTTGTAAGTAAATATCGTTGTTCTATTTCTATATAAGTTCTTATATGCAATTTTAAAAGGAAATAAAATGAAACCATTTAAATTCGGGGATAAAAAATTCTTAGTTCCTGCTTTAATTACTCCCCTATTAATGGCTCCAATGGGCATATCAGCAGCTGAATTAGATATTAAAATTACCAATATCACTTCAGGTTTGATTTTTACACCGCTACTTATTACAGGACATACAGCAGACAATCCACTTTTCCACTCAGGTACATCAGCATCTGCAGGATTAGAGCTAGTTGCAGAAAGCGGTAGTAATGATCATCTACTAACAGAAACAACTAATGCTGGCGCCATTGCTGTAAATAATCCAGCTAACGGCTTATTACTCCCTGGTGATAGCGTCAGCACAAATATCTCCACATCAGATAATCAAATGTATCTGTCTATTGTTGGCATGATATTGCCATCGAATGATGGTTTTGTTGGATTGGATAGCTGGAAAATACCGACAACGCCAGGTACTTATAACATTCGCTTAAATGCCTACGATGCTGGCACTGAAGCTAATGATGAATTAAGAGCAAGTATGCCAGTTCCACCACCCCTATCCTCTGGTGTTTTAGCCCTTGGTACAAATGGTACAGGTGTAATAAATACTATACCCAATGATAAAGTACACATTCATCCGGGTAGTGTTGGGGACTTTAATCCAACCGGTGGAATTAGTGATATAAACGCAGCTGTCCATCGCTGGTTGAATCCTGTTGCAGCAGTAACCGTGACAGTAAGGTAAATTGAATGAAAAGACATATTTATCTATTAACGAGCGTTATTGCTGTCGCTGCAATAGCAGGTTGTAATCATAATGAAAATAAAATGGCATCAATAGCAATGCCAACAACTGGGTTAACTGCAGGCGCACAATTTGATGTTTCCGTAACAAACAATAGTGCTTCTCAGCCATTATCACCACTAGCCTTAATTTCTAGTTCACAACAAGAACAAGTCTTTGCTTTAGGAAAAGCAGCATCAGTAGAATTAGAGCATCTGGCAGAAGGCGGCAATAACACCCCATTACTCGATTATAACCGTCACGATTCATCCGTTGACATAGCAAATACAGGTATAGGTGTAATTCCACCAGGTAAAACTGAAACAGTTAGAATTACTGTTAATGACCCTAAGGCGATGTACTTAACTGTAGCTTCTATGCTGGTAAACACTAATGATGCATTTATTGCTGAGGAGATTAATTTATCGACAATTCCTGTCATGAAAGAAAAAGTCATCACAGCACCAACTTGGGATGCGGGCACTGAACTTAATACTGAAACCGCTAACTCTATTCCAGGGCCCGCTGCTGTGGCAGCAGGCGGAACAGCAGAAGGTTTTAATGCTGAACGTAATGATATTATTAATAAAGTAACAACTCATCGCGGAGTCATATCTAATCAAGAAGGCTTAGTCACATCAGTTCTAACTGGAGAGAATAAATTCCTCAATCCATCAGTTAAAATTACGATAACCCGTATTCAATAAGTAGCACAATCTAGAAGGTGAAATAATACATTTCATCTTCTAGATTTATATGATTATATTAGTAATAGACAAATAGGAGAACTTTTTATAAAAATGGGACGTCATAATTTAGAAAAAAAATTTATTTCTCGTTTAGAGAAAACACAACGTTTATTTGGCTACATTTCACTAGATGCAATAATTAACAGTCATTTAAATCACCACAGAAACAATAATATTATGACACTTAAAAAAGTACATCATATCAATAACATGACAATATTAAAGCGTCCGATAACAGAACAATTCATATATATGCAACAACAGCAAAAATTAAAAGAAGCGAATATGAATAATTGCTAGGCACTCTTCGCCATAAACTACCACCATTTAATATAGCCACAATTAAGATTATAGTTACATACAGTGAAAAATTAGATTATGTGTTATTAATGTTAAGTAGCATTACGTCATTATTACTACCCAATACTAAAGTTTATACATCATCGTTATGATGCTCTTTTTTTGATTCATTTACTAATTAATTATAATGCTGAAGTACTGCTTTAAATTTAAATAAAAGCTTAACACTTGATATTTTTTCTGCTCTAAATTCCTATCCATCCCCCATAGATTTCCTAGAAAACACCATGGTTATATTTCCTGATTGAAAAAACAATCGAACCCCCATAGCTTAAATACACTTAATCTTTTAATTAAATTAACTACCCTATAATATTTCCTACATTTTAATATTCTCTGCCGAGCATATTAAAAGGCCCATATAGGGCCTCTTCTATTCTCACTGCTTTTTCATCTGCTTAAGCCGCGCATCTTGCAGCTTTGCTATCTCTGCAATAGTTTTATTCACACTACTCGATATCGCCAGTAACTCATCCACACTAAACAAGTTCGGCTCATTAAACAATTGGGCAATATGTGATTTACTAATTATGAACGCATCATTGGGGATCATCTTCGACTCTATAGCCTGACCATTTTCAATAACGGTCATAATTCTATAGCTCAATGGTTCTGCTGCTGGTTTCTTTGTGAGTTGTTCTGCCATTTGATTAAAGGCATTGATATACGCTTCTTTGACTGCTGCTGCACGTTTACCCGTAAATCCCATTACGAGGAACATGAAGCCGTCTTTCGTCATTTGATAAACTTTAGAGTCCCTAACAACAACGCCTGCTGTGATTTTTTTTGCGTGAGCCGAAAAGTTGGCTGACGTAAAAACGTCTGAACAATCAAGAGATTCTATTTTGGATAAGATATGTTTATGTTGTTTACTGAAGTGCTTCGATACCGCTAATGAATCAGTGACAAGTTCATTAGTATCAGAGATAAAAATAAGATCTGAGGGACTGAGTTGCATAATAGGCAAAGCAGATTGGATAGGCATAATAACCTCCTTGGAATGATTTTAAATCACCACACAGAGGTCTCAATCAATGGGTGGCGAACTGAGCAAGGTTGAGACTACCGCTTCCAAGGATACGGCCTACCCAAAGGTAGCCTCACTCAGCCCACCATAATTCAGGTGTGCGAGTTCGCCGCAATAAAAAACCAGCATGAGCTGGCGTTATTACGCCTTGGAAAAGTACGGGGTCTCAATCCCGATACCAGATTTTGCTGGTACTTTTTAAAGATAATATACAGGTGCTAACTAAGTCAACGGATAATAGTGAATATTATCCGTCAAGTGTTTGTTGATTTGGTAGGTAGCCTTGGCTTATCCAACACTTCAGATAGGTGTCGGTTGCGCGACACATATCCTTATTTGTCATATATTCATTCCCATTCGATATGCAATCACATGGATCAAGCTACAATTCTCATTCAACAACCGCTCATACCGCCATGCTAGTCGTTTAGTACGCTGTGGATTAAATTTTTCAATAGATTCTGCATTAGATAAATTCTGATGTAGCCAAACCGTATCAGAGCAGACTAACTGAGCAGCACTATCTGAACATAGACCAAAACGATTACAAATTGATACATCAGTCAGAAATTCAATAAGTTCAGTTTCATAGCTATAGATTTTTTTTAGTTGAATTTTATCTAATTTTTCTGGGTCATCGACTCTCGCCGCTTCTTGATAGAAAATTGCGACTTGACTTACTTTATTCTGCTCATTTTTTCTATAGTCTCTATAGTACTCAAGGTATTTTTCTGCTTCCCTTGATGACTGTTCATCTGACATATAGCTTAGTTGTTGTATGCCATATATAACACCGACAGCTAAAAAAACCGTTTGAATCCATACAGCGAATGTCTGGCTTTCAGATTTTGTTAAATATTGAATATATTTTTTCATTTTCCACTAACATCTATATTCTCAAAATGCATAACGAGTGAATAGCATAAACACTAATTTTAATCTGAATTACGAGTCACTATTAAATTTTTTTTAGCTTAATTTTCATAATGTCTATCAAGCTTTCCACCATCTTTTAAGTATAACTCAATAGCCTTCTCTCTCATTTTTAGTAAGCGCTTGTCAGTATGCCCCTCGGGAAATGCATAAGAATCCAAGTAGATCGCATGATATTTTAGTTGATCTACAACTGTGTCCTCCCAAGTTTGATTCCAATCAGCCAATTCCAAAATTTGTTCCACCGCGAAGATAAGGTTTGAAACATAAAACTCATATCGAATATATTCATCTCGAGTACGATAAAACTCGTAGTAGCGAGGTGAACCCTCAGGATAACTAGCTAATGAGTACTTAGGGTTATCAAAAGCTAATTTCAAGTAACCCACATATTGATTCTGTGCGTGAAGATCTCGTGCTTGAGTCTTTGAAATAGAATATTGCCAATATGCAACTAACAATGCTCCACTGGCTACAAAAAAAGCCGCGATCCCTGTAATTTCAGAAGTAGATAATGATTCAAACAAACTTTCAAATTCCTTTATTGTACCTAATTAAGCTAACAGCTTATCAATTAGAGTTCTTAATTTAATATAAGACACATTCATAAATCACATAGATTATACCCCACTCATTCCCATAAATATCATAACCTTAATAGCATTATTTTGTTTCAAAATGTTTTATTGATGTGGGAATTAAAAAATGAATTAAACAAAAAAAGCCATCAATTAAGAGACGGCCTTTAATATCAAAGCATAATAAACTAAAAAGTTAACATATTACTGAACAACAATTTGTTACGACTTAAAAGTAAAACGACTTTGTTTATAGTCTATCTTTCCTCTAACTAATTAAAATACAATCTATACGATTCAAAGATTAAAGTAATTAGACATTAAGCTTTTTAAAATCATATACGGGCCATTGAAATAAAATATTTATCAATGTCATCTAACAATTTACGATTTAATTGGCAATTTTTAGCAAAAAATCTCACTTCTTCAAGAGAGTTTTCATCAATATTTGGCTTTGAAACTCTCATTTTTTCGATAGTTTTATGAGGGACACCCATTTCATTTAGAGCGGAAAATCCTGAAGGAAGTTTAAGATTTTCAAATTGAGCTATCAAATATCCGTAATCAAATTTCAAAATAACGAGATTCTCAGTATTAATATCGTTCAAAATATCTGAAACTAATGACAAAAAAGAAGGAATAGTAAAATTAAAAAGATTTGAAACAATTTTCATCTCAGAGTCAATAGAGGCAGAGTAGGATAAACCATCTCTAGGATTTTTCCTATTATGTTTAAACTGCTCTTTAAAATATTCAGTAAGAGTATCGGATAAAAGATAAGACATGATCTTCGTACTAATCGCATTGATTACATCATCTGAATTATTATTAGATAATTTTATATCGCTCTTTGATAAAGCCCGAGGGCGAACTGTTACTAAAAGATTCATCAATAACTCTATCACTTCTTTTTCTGGCAAGCGTTTAAAAAGTAGTTTTTTATATAACGAAAAATTATTTTCAAAAATATCAAAAATCAATTCGTATGCTTTTTCTATTTGTAAAATATCTATTGATGAATTATTTTTTATTATTTTTAAAGGGATTTTTGATAAGAAACTATAGTTTTCCCATCTTTCCTTAGATGATTCAGTTCTATACTCCTCATCTATAGAAGCAATTAAATTTAGTGGAGTACATTCTGGCTGTAAACCAAAAGGAATATCAACCTCATCAGAATCATCATCTTTAGGTATTCCCTCTAAGCAATAAACATTACCAACAAAATGCCTATACATTCTTCCAGCTCGACCTTTAATATTATTAAATGTAAACTTATCTATCGCCGCACTACCATTAGAATTATCAAAGATAATAACATTTTTAGCTTGAGTATTTACGCCTTCTATTATTGTAGATGTACAAATAAGAACATTATGTGCTTCACCATTAAATAGATTGATAGAAAGATGTTGCATTGATCTTGGTAAAACACCATGATGAATAACTATACCTTTTTTTAGATATTTATAATAACTCCACTCTGAATCATACGATTCCTCAATCCAGTTATATAATAATTTATTACCTAAATCCTCACCTAAAATTCCATGTTTAACAATATCATTTGCTATCTTATTTGCCTTTGAAGGAGAACTACAATAAATTATCGTTTTTTCACCCATTCTACTCTCAAGTATCTCGATTACTTTTGATAATTTGCCATCATAGTCTTTAGATTTAAACGAATCTTCATAAATGTTAACAGCCACCGTCTTGAAATCAGAAGAAACAAAAATATAATCATCTGATATTAATTCTAATCCATTTACATTTTTTATGTTTGGTCCGATAAAAAACCATTGATTAGCTTTTTTTATCAGATTCAAAACGGTGACATTCAATGAGATTACCCTCTCATCATACTTAAATTTATCTTTTTTTGTATATTGAAATGATAGTTTATAGAACTCATCTAAAATGAAGAGATCTACGTCTTTAATATCATCTCTCTTCGCAATTCTTTCCTGTGTAAGGATATAAATAACAGGTTTTCCTCCACTTCGAGATTGGCAATTATGGTGTATAATTTCAAAATAATCTCCGAGTTCAGAAGTCAATTTTTTACGAGTTTCATCAATAAGTGCAATAGTAGGAACAATCAAAACAATAGCTTTATAGCGTTCTGATTTTAGAATATTAGCAAGTAATGCACTTTTCCCCATGCTAGTTGGAGCACTTAAAATTACATTAGACCCTTGAATTATATAGTTATATACTTTTGATTGTGCAGAGTGAAATACAAATCCACTGCTATTTTGAGGTTTGTTACTCTCAATTATAACTATATCCTCCAGATCTAAATCATCAAATTCAGTACTTAAGTATGGATATAGTCCGGACTTTTTAACAAGATGCTTTAGCAGACTTCTATACTTATCAAAATCTGATATACATCTTTGTTCTTTTTTCTCAGAGCAATCCCCTAATATTCGAATAATCATCTCTCTACCAATAGATTTCGTAGCGGGATTAGACAGTAATTCTGCAGCCGTTTTAATATAAACTAAAGCATCATCATAGAAACGTTCTTGATTAATTAACATGTACAGCCAACCTTTTCTTTAAATTTCGATACTAAAGTTTCACAGCATGGGATAGGTAGAAAATAAACCCCAATTCTAACTTCATTTGTAAGTTTCATTTGCTTGTCAATTCTATCTATTGCTTTAAGAAAATGATTCGATATATCATATGACAATTCATCATCAGTCGTTAAATTATTATAATTAGATAAGTTATATATAAAGAATATAGAAAAATTAAATCTATCTACACATTCTAAAAAACATCTCTCTGTATTTAAAATATCATCTACATTATGCTTATATAAATATGAGTCATCTTTAGAGTCTAAGATCATTTTTCTAGCATAATCGATATCTTCCAAAATAAGCTTTTTTATTTTTGATGCGCACTCATCAATAACTGTCTCAATAGAGCTTTCGTCTTTGATAAGCTCAACTGTACTTAGCCATAACTCATCATCGCTATCTTCTTTCAAGATTATATTAACAGAATCAAAACTAAAACCTCCCTTATCCCCAACAGAGAATAATACCATTGGTATTGGTTGAGAATCACTTTCTGTTCTTAAAATACTATTGAAGATAGTTTTTGAAATTATTTTACCAAGATCTTCTTGTTTTAACCTATCCTTTAGTATCTCTGTTGTTTTTATTAATGATGGTGAATTTATTAACTCAGTTGGCTTCATTAATATCTCATCAATCCAACATAATAACTGATCTACTATATACTCATATCTATAACATGAGAAATGGAAAGCTTGCTTATAACCTTGATTAACACATTTATCTTTCACACTCTCATGAAAAAGATTTACTATTCTTTGTGATCTGTTCTTTGGATATACTTTAATATCTCCAGATTTAACCTTTATATGATCATTAACAAATTCAATCATTCCTTTTCGGAAAATTATCTTTTCATTTGCGTTACCGCTAGATTTTGACACCTGACTTTTTCTATATGCTTCATTACAAATTAGAGATCCCAAATCACGAACTTGTTTTATCGTAAGCAATTTACCAAGGACATCCTCAGCATATTTCCTTATATTAAAATCAATATCTTTACCTATAGAGCTAACATCATAAAAAACTTCCCAGAGAGTATTATTTACCCAGTATTCCCCCCTATTTCCATTTCCCGATTTAAATGTCTTCCCTAATGCATTATCAACCTGAGAAATTAATTTATCTCTAGTGTCAGTATCACATCTCAAATGAAATGGTATTTGCAAATACTTTAAAGATGAAAATATCGGTTTATCTGTCACTAAGATAAATTTACTTCTTAAGCTTTTATCTCTATCCAACTCTAATGATTTATGAAGAATGGAACTTTGAGGCTTTGATGTTCCGATAGAAGTTGTATTTCTCGGTTTTTTTAGCTCTGCCAAATTCCAATCTTTATCTACAGTCCCTGTTTTAACTTGAACATAAGTAATCGAGTTATCTGTATGGTATATATCTATATCATCAAATACTTCACATCCAATACCTTTAATCTCTCGATCCAAAAGCATACGTGTTACTAATAAGGCTGCAAAATAATCTTGGTAAAAAAAACCCTTTTTTGCTCCTGTACCACCTTGGTTACTCTTGTCCATCTGAAACATATTGATATAAACACTATTTAATAAAGATAGGTTTAATTGTATTGTTTAGAGGGCACCTGTCTACCCCTTAAGAGCTTAATTTTGAATGACACTATAAATTTTAATAAGTATCACCCTAAATCAGTTAATCTACCATTACTTCTACAGCGAGTTACTTGACTCGCTTTTGTCCAAAAACTAATCAAAATCCAAATCATATTAAAAGTGGTTAGCTATATTAGAAGATTTAATCTTAAATAATAATGGGTGAGTTATCAGTGAGCTAAATATCTTACTTATGATTGGACTAAAACAAACTAACATAATCATCAAATCAATACCCATTTAACATCACAAATACCCTAACAACCGATTAACAGCCAATTCCACTTCTTCCTCACCTTCAAAGTAACTATTCAAAATGCTATTCCACAACACCCCGAACGATGCTTGATATAACTCACTGAACTCAACATCATCCATTTTGGCAAACCGAATACTCTTGGCCTCTCTGCGAATAGAACCATTGGGCAACACAACTTGGTCATACCATCCAGCTTCAACAATCACCCATTTCCGATACGCTTCAAACGACTTCTCTGTTTCAAGCTGCGCCCTATGTACTGATAGATGATCTAAATAACCGCTCGCCATCTCTTGCAGTATTCGTTCTTCCCCACCGTATTGCGCTAACATTCGAACAAAGCGCATCAATAGCCCGCGTTCTGCGGGTGATACAGTGCCTCCTGTTGGATTCCAGTAATCAAAACCTAAGTTTAATAACGCAAAATATTTACGGTGAAACATTGGATTGCGTAACGTTTTAAAGTCACACTCAAGCACCGTCCCTATACGTTTTTTATCGATGAAATTCTTATCATCATCGGTAAGCGGGACTAATGCCCCGCCTTGCGTTTTAACTAGCGCTATCTTCGCCATAAACGCTATCCCTTAATGAAACTGCCTGTTTGCGCACCTTGCAGCTTAAACGCACGCTTAGTGACAATTTCAGCAATAACACATTTGAAGACATGCACTTCAATCGAATACCATATACCGCCAGATTTCACGTTATGGATAACATGGCCAGAACGTTCACCGTGTTTCTCGATAGCAGCAATTGCAGCGACACGCTGATCAAACGTATCAGCGCCAATAATACGAATCTCTCGACTAGTCATATTGCTACCGCCTTAAGTACACCTGCGTTAATAAGCTTCTTGGTAAGCCACAATTCACCTTTACCCGTAATCAATGTGGTATTAGCTATACGGTCATTTTCAGGCCCATAGGTACTTTGGCGCACGACAAAACAACCATTCTCAATGTATTGCTGCATCGGCAAGTTATAACCTTGGCAGCCACTGATTAATATTTTCATCTCACGTAGAACAACGAAGATTTTACGGGGGCCTAAGTTCACAGCCTTAGCGAACTTACCCAATGTCATACCACGATCAACTTTGGCGATACGCTCGGCAAAATCAACTTTTGGGGCATTCAATATGAGCTGCTTGTTTTGGGTTTCAATTTGTCTAGCTTGGTCAGCAGCAAGTTGTAATGCATCAGCAAATGTTTGAGGAAGCGGTATAGGTTGTGTATTTTCTAGTTCTTGCCATCGGTCAACTAACACAGCCGTAAATTCAGGAGATAACTGAGCAACAACAACATAGCTATCACGCTTATTTACATGATAAGCCTCAATAGTTTGCCCAAGATGGTTAACTTCCTCCATTGGTGTAAGTTGGATTAAACCTTTACCACTTAGCCTTTCCATTGACCGTTTTACACTATCGTGACGAGACTGCAGTAACTCCGCTATCTCACGAGATGACATCATCATTAAATTACTAACTGAAATATCCATCACTACACCTCCCCTACACACGTTAATCTCTTAGCATTAGCCTTCTTAACTAGCTCTTTATCTAATATTCCACGAGCCGCAATATCCCATCCATTGAACGTGCTTGCCTTTGCCCGACCAGATTTAACCAGGTTATAATCATACTCAAGCCACTGCTCGATAATGGCTTTTGTAGGCTCTAACTGATGAGCATTAATCGGGAGGTGATAACACGCCGCAAACTCCAATGCCCGTTCGACATAAATCCCACGTAAACCATGTTTTGACCACGATTTAATAGCGCTACCACTGGCACAGCAATAAATACCAACTTTGTATTTTGCACTTGTGACATCAGAGATATTTTCATCATGAAGAACAATTAAACGTAGCAATGAATTAAAGCCATTCACTGCAAGTTCTTCTGCCATTGCTGCGCGTTCTGACTCAGTAAATTTACTCATGATGCGCTCCTTTTCGTGCAACACGAGCAAACACTGAATTAGTTTTAAACTGCTCTGGTTGCACTGTTGTCGAATTACGTTGTTTATCAAATTCAGTCACACAACTAATCGGCGGTAACTGCACGAGTTCAGTTAATAAACCTTGTTCTTCAAGTCCCTGATATTTTTCAAATGCTAGTCTGAATTTCTTCTCAGCTTCGGATGAAGATAGTCTGTTACGGATAGCCCAAGATGTTGCCTGACGTGCTCTTTTTTCAGCTAAACTTTGTACTGGCATACGATTTAACATGCGACGAAATGCATCCTGCCACTCAGGCTCACCTTTGCACCAACTACAAAATTTACCCACGCTTGGAAAGAAATCTGATTCTTGTCGGCGAGCTTGTGATAAGCCTCGCAGCACCTGCTCCATACTGACAATACCATTTTCTATCATTCCCTTAGCAAAGCTGGCACGTGTTGCTTTGAACTCTTCTGCGGTTCTCAAATGATTACGCCAAGCAGGTAGTACTGAACACAATTCTTTAAAAATTGAGTTAATATTCTGCATAGCAAAATCATCAATTTGGTTCACTTGATTCACATACACTGGTCGTTGTGTAATATGATCATGGCTAACAAATTCAGTTATATTTTTCATGGTCGTTACCTCTGTTTTCAAATGAGTGATAATTACAGTCCTAGATCTTTCCCCCATGTCAGATCATCAAAATCAGCAAGCGTTACAGGTCGATTATCAGGATTCAGTTTGGTGATCTTGGCTGCTTGCAAATACCCTGAAAACTTACTTGCTTTGAACAGCGTGCTTGGTCGTATGTACTGCGCCATTTTTCCATCACTGCCCCATTCGATTTGTTTTTGAGTGATGACTAGGCACAAATCTTCAACGGTATACCCATCGTTTAGACGACCATTGATGTGATTGATATTGGATTTACAGCACTGGAATTTACTTCCTGTGACTGCGTTCAAGTGTTGGATGACTTGCTTTGCAGAATCAGAATTTTTATCGGATGGATTAGTATCGTCGTGCTTGCTCGACAATAGATCTTTATTGTTACTCTTCAGTTCTTGTTTAATATCAGTCTTTATTAGTGTCGGCTCAGACGGATCTGGCTTATACGGATCAGGCTTAGCCGTATTAGGGTCACCCATATCCGTGTTATACGGATTAGGCTTTTTCGCTATTGGTGTGTCATAAACGATGTAATTTGTATCACCGGTAGATAGCTTTTCAATACCTACAAAACCAGTATCTTTAAGCTCTTTTAAGATGGCATAAACACCATCTCGGGCGGTCTTCTTTGCAGTATTTTTAGTGACTGTGATTAGCTGTGCTGGTGACACACTCCAATTATCCGGCTTAGATAAAATGTAAGACAACATACCCATTGCCTGAAATGACAATTGATTATTAGTAAACACAGTATTGCTAATTGTCGTGTATCGATTACGACGCTCTGACCGGATAATAGACATTACACTTCCTCCAACTTTTGCGGTGTCTGCTGACGATTAAACAAAGTGGCATTAGCACTTGTAGGCTCAGTCCCTAGCAACAATAAATTCTTAGCGACTGATATACTCATACCACGGCGTTTAGCCGCGACACGAGACACTATGGTGATAATTTTTTCGAGGTCATCTAAGTTATTCATAATTCAGTCATCCATTCAGGAATGGCAATACCAGCAATCGTTAATTCACTTCTTATCTCGCGCGCTAAATCGGCATCATTGATCATCATGTCGCGAACGCTTGAGATAGCTAACGTATATAAAAATTGAGCTTCATTGGTATCAGCTGCTTTAGAAAAAGAATCAATCACTGCTCGGTCAGATTCAGTGAATCGTACTTTCACTTGTTCATCACGAATCAAGGCTTGTGGCAGCCCTACTTTGCCGATCTTACGACGTGCTGCGATAGTGGTTAGCATCTGCGTTTCAAACTCGTTTAATTGAATCATTGGTCGTTACCTTCTTGGTCGTTTCTAAATTTAACTTCAGCCCCTTGTTATCAACCCCATAGTCACTAGGATTAAAGATATAAGGGACGTCTTCACTTAAATGGCATAACAAAGCAATGTGCAACGGAGGGCCATTCTTCTTCCACTTCACAACCGCGGTATGGCTGACACTAAAAGCTTTTGCTGTTTTAGTAACATTTCCATATTTAACTATTAAGGTTTGGATCAGGTTATTCATATTACCTCGAAACATTAATAACTAAAGACCTTATTGTTTCGACAATATAGTAACGTACCGAAAGTTTCAAGTGAATACAGTAAAATAGAACGAGGATTAACTTTGAGAGTAAGCAATGAACAAAAAAGAGACTTTTGGCGAACGCCTACTTAGAAAGCGAGAAGAACTAAAACTGACACAAGAACAGTTAGCAGCAAAAATTGGTATTACGCGTGTAACAATAAGTAAAATAGAACAAGACCTTACGCAAAGTACACGTGCTGACACATTACTTTCGCTAGCCAAAGTATTAAAGTGCACCCCTCAATGGCTTTTAAACGGTTCGGGTAGTGAGAGTACATTAGCAAATGAATCAAACGTTGTTGCTGGCCCTCCAATTTATCAATTTGTACCTCTAGTTAATTGGGTACAAGCTGGTAATTGGACAGATATAGCACCACAAATTTCTTTTGAAGATACAGAGTTATTCCCATGCCCAGTAAAAAGCGCTCCTGGTACTTTTGCTCTACGTATTCAAGGAGATTCAATGCTGCCTAGGTTTGAGGAAGGAGATCTTATATTTGTTGATCCAGAAAAATTAGATGTAGAAAATAACAAATATATTGTCGCTATCTTAGAAGATTCAAATGAAGCTACATTTAAACAGCTACAGATTATAGATGGACATAAATATCTTAAAGCTCTCAATCCCGATTATCCGCCAGAACTAAAATTTCTAAAGATTAATGGTAATTGTAAAATAATCGGCACTGTAATTGCGCACATGAAACAAGTTTAAACACAACTCACATTCCCTACACAAATAACAAAGAAAAATAACATCCCTAAATATCAATATATTAAGCGCATTCTATGCGCTTTTTTTTTGCACCAAATATTCTTCTTAAATTTCTGAGCTATTCCATAAATAGATCAAACAATCCCCAGAAAAAAACACACATCCTCGTTACTTTTGGTTCGAAAAAACATTAATTGTCACTTTTGGTTCGAAATATTGTTGACAGCAAATGTTCCTAAGGTTACATTTTAGACATCAGGTAAACACAGTCCCTTACACGACTACTTACCTTTGCTCTTTAATATTATGGTAATTGTCATTTAAGTTTCGCGCCTTGTCTTGATGGCGCTGAGCCACTCTCACTAGAGATTTTGAGTGGTAATAATCAAGGCTAGTGCACTAGAAAGGTGGTGCATAAACGGTTTTTACCGATGCTCTTTCGATGATAGTGCGTTGCGTAAAATGCGAGACAACTAGCTAACTCACACAACAATTTTCTTTAATATACAGGTAACTAAATGCCTAGATAATCGAGAATGATATGACAATCGCACAGCTAGATAATTTTGATTTTTTAGAACGATTACACAACGTTCTTAAGCCAAGTAAGCCCATTGATAGTATTGAACAATTATGGGGAAGGAAAAAACAACTCCAAGAATTAGAAGTCGCATTACATGCTGATGGGCGACATGCTTTTATTCTAGGAGATCGAGGAGTCGGTAAATCTTCATTGGCTCAAACTGCGGCGCATCTTCTTCAATCGTCGGATAACCAACCGATTATTGTTAGTTGTGATTATACATCGACATTAACTGGCATTATTTCTGCTATTTTAAATGAGGCTCTAGCCTCTATTGATATATCAGAGCGTTCACATAAAATTGCCTTTAAACCACCACTACTCTCTTTTGAATTTTCAGAGCAGTTATCAAATAAGCCCTCATTACCAGAAGTGATAGATCCATTAACCGCCACAATGGCTTTGGATAGTTTATCTAAATGGCACTCTGAAAAGACGATTATTGTTATTGATGAGTTTGATCAGATGCCTGATGATCAGCGAAAAGCGTTTGGGGTATTACTAAAACAACTCGGTGATAAAGGGTCGAAAGTTAAATTAATATTTACAGGTATTGGGCAATCATTAGATAGCTTAATGGATGGTCACTTATCCAGCTTTAGGCAACTACACCAAGTAAAACTAGATGTATTACCATGGGATGGTCGATTTAAGATTATTGAAACGGCCTTTAACGAATTCAATATTAAATTACCAGAAGATATTCGTTATAAAATAGCTGGCTTAAGTGATGGCTTTCCTAGTTATGTACACTTGATTTGCGAAAAAATCCTCGTTGCCGCTCATTTTTCTGACGACCCAATAACTGAAATTAACTTCTCTTTATTTTTACAAGCTCTTGATGATGCAATCAATTCTGTCTCTGAAATACTACGAAAAAGTTATGATCAAGCAACAGATGGTAAACCAGAATATATTCACCATATTCTTTGGGCTATGGCGGATTCAGCCGATTTAATTAGAAGCTATGAGCATATAACCTTTTCCTATTCGGATATTGTTAATCAATTAGAATTGGAAGCATTAGACGAAGATAAGTTTAAAAAAGAATTTGCAAAATTAAGAAATAAATCTTACGGATGTATATTAAAACGAGCATTTGATAATCGTCCCGGCTGGTTTGCTTTTCGTGAAAATGTTATTCGAGGCTTTATTCGAATGTGCGCAGAGAAAAGCAATGTTCAGTTAGATTTTGAACGTTATTTTACTGCCCATACGGCATCAGCAAGAACAGTAGGAACCCAACGTAAATATCAACCATTAACAGAAGTTGAACGCAACGTTGAATATTTAAAGCGTAAAGATTAATAAGACCAAAGGTAACGACCGGAATACACCCTTCGGGGATGTATTTCAAAGGAAATTGAATCAGTTTTCTTTGAAATACTAAATATTAATGGCAAAGCACGCTGAGGATAGTGAGCATGGTAGATAATATAAAAACATGGATGTCAAAAGCACATGAAGACGTCAATAAAATAAAACAATTCTATGATTTTAAAAATCAAACTTGCGGTACAGAATTGTTTAATCAACCACTTGTTGCAAGTGTTTTTATTACAGATGATGGTAGTAGAACTATCGTTATTAAAATTAATGGTGTCATTGAACTCTTTGATAATAAAGGGACTTCACTACCCATACATGATATCACTCGCCCTTTTGTTTCCTTTTTTAGCGATGCATGCTCGCGTATTAATAAGTTATCAATGATGGAGCATAAAGAAAGTCAGCAAGAAAAACTAACACAATTATTCTTATCAGAAATCTGCACCTTTACCACAGATGATGGTGAACGATGGGCTATTCGTTGTGGTAACGATATTAAAACTAGTAAGAATCGAAGCTTTATCCCCTGCTTTTGCTCAATAACAATAAATAGTAACTGCTTATTGGGAATGGTTAGGTTTCACGAAAAGCGATTGGAAATAAGGTGATTTAGCGTCAAGTCCAATAGGACTAATCTGTATACCCATGATCCCTTTCAGCGAATAAAAGTCAGGTTTAGTAGTAAGTCTAGCCCCTAAAAAAAGAGCCATTATTTCTAGCTCTGGCGGGAAAAACACTTGAACTTTAAGACTATATCTATCCATGACGGCAATGGGACATTTGAAAAAGCCACCTAACGGTAAGTGATTAAGGTAGTCGACTACAACTGATGATATTTGAATCTCAGTATTTAGAGCCTCACTTGGTGAATCTAGATAATCAATATTTAAAACACTCCAATTCATACGCACCTCAAATTTATCTAACAACAAACATACCAAATAACCATGAACAAACAAATATTAATGCTTTTTAACACGCGTTAATGTGAACCTTGCTGCTTTTCCTCAGATACAAAAAAACCCTGCCATTTCTGACAGGGTTAGTTTAGGCACTAATAACGACCAAGAAATTAGTACCGTGGTGACAACGACCAAGTATGTCACCAAAGGTAACGACCAATGCTTTGCAGATAACTAATAAACATAGCAACTAACAAAAACAAAGGACCTAGAGAGTATCTTATGAAAAACATTTTTAATCAAGTATCGACACAAGAAGCTGATGCACTAGAAAAATTCCTAGCCATTGGCAAACATCGGATCCTAAATAACCGTGAGTTTTGCGGCTTTTCCGTCTCTGATTTCGTCACTTTTTACTTTGAAGTTCACGATGGAAAATTAGCTAATGCCATGGTTAAGTTTCTTATCACAGCTGACTGTAGCTCAAGCAATACTTTACTTACTTTAATGGGCTTTAAAGAGTTCGCAAAAGATGTCTTTGAAGAGTTCTTTAATGAAAATGAAACGACTATCTTAAAAACCTTTCGTGCTGAATATAAGGAGCAAAAAGAAGAACTTGAAATTGCACTGGCAGGTTTATAACCCATTCGTAAAGTGCTCTTCTTTAACCAGAGCACTTTGAGAATGTATAACCTAAAGGTAACGACCAATGACCACTCAACCAACTATTCCTTTTGAGCAACAATACCCTGCTGTCGCGCAACGCGGTATAGATCAATCAACGTGGGGAGCCCTACAAAATAGCGTATTCCCGGGTGCGCGTGACGAATCAATATTAATGGCCGTGGATTACTGCTTATCACGTCATTTAGATATTTTACTTAAACCCGTTCACCTTGTTCCAATGAGCGTTAAAGATGCTTCTTCGGG
Source organism: Photobacterium andalusiense (assembly GCF_900185625.1). GTDB lineage: Bacteria > Pseudomonadota > Gammaproteobacteria > Enterobacterales > Vibrionaceae > Photobacterium > Photobacterium aquimaris. The sequence continues at coordinate 123,200 of NZ_FYAJ01000002.1, read as the reverse complement.
TAATTCAACATGGCGTGATGTTGTTATGCCTGGTATTGGTTTATATCGTATTCAAGCTGACCGAAGTGGTACTTATGCTGGCGCTGATGAACCAGAGTTTGGTCCTACATTAACAGCCGATTTAGATGGTAACCAATATACATTTCCTGAATGGTGCAAATATACCGTCCATAAACTTATTGGTGATCGAATTGTCGCTTTCAGCGCAAAAGAATATTGGTTAGAAAACTATGCAACCTCAGGACGTAATGCCCAAGCACCAAACGCTATGTGGAAAAAGCGTCCTTATGCACAGTTGGCCAAATGTGCAGAGGCTCAAGCATTACGTAAAGCATGGCCTGATATTGGACAAGCTCCGACCGCTGAAGAAATGGAAGGCAAAGAGTTTGTACCATCAGAAAAAGATGTCACCCCACAACAACCAGCCATCAAACACTACCCTGTCGATCAGTTTGAACTTAATTACACCAAGTGGTCATCCGTCATTCAGTCCGGTAAGAAAACGGCTGAACAGTTGATCGCCATGATTGAAAGTAAAGGTGTGTTAACTGAACCTCAAAAACAAGCACTCATCAATTGTGAAGCGGAGGAAATCTAATGCGTATAACAAATGTTGTCCAAGGAACTCAACCATGGCACGAATTACGAGCCACTAAATTTACTGCCAGTGAAGCACCAATAATGATGGGGGCATCAAAATATCAAAGTCGTGATGCCCTACTTAAACAAAAAGCGACAGGTGAACGACCAGAAGTGAATAGCTTTCAAGAAAAGATATTTGCTCGTGGTCATGCAGCAGAAGATGCAGCTCGTCCACTCGTAGAAAAACTCATTGGTGAAGAGTTATTCCCAGCAACAGCAATCAGTGATGAATATGATTGGATGCTTGCAAGTTTTGACGGTATCACCCTGCTTGAAGACATTGTCTTTGAGCACAAACTCTATAACCAAAACTTATTTGCCCATGTGCTTGATGGTCACTTAGAACCGCACTATTACTGGCAATTAGAACAACAACTTCTAGTCTCTGGTGCAGAGAAAGCCATCTTTGTTTGTAGTGACGGTACAGAAAAACTCTTTGCTTCTTGTGAGTATGTTTCATTACCAGAGCGCCGCGAACAACTCATTGCCGGTTGGCTGCAATTCCAAAAGGACTTAGCTAATTATGAGCAAAAAGAAGAAGTCATTATTCTTGAAGCCGAGCCTATCCGTGACCTACCCGCTTTAACTTATAAAATGGATGGTTTAACGCTTAACAGTAATTTTGATGTATTCAAACAAGCGACCATGGCACTGATTGAAAAATCAAAACTCCCCATTGAAACCGACCAAGAGTTTGCTGATGCTGAACAGCTCGTCAAAGTATTCAAAGCGGCAGAAGATAAGCTTAAGGCAATCTCAGAACAAGTACTTGGTGAGGTAGATAGCATTGATAGCTTTACTAAAGAATTGAAGTTTATCAGTGAACAGATTCGCCAAGCGCGATTAGCTGCAGATAAACAAGTGAAAAATCGTAAAGATGAGATCCGCAAAAATATTCTTAATGATGCCAACGCTAAAATTCAGCAACATCTCAATACATTATCGTTAGAAATTAAAGCGCCAATGCTAGCACCTACAGTATCAGTGCTTAATGCGATGAAAGGTAAAAAGACAGTTCAATCACTGGAAGAAGCGGCAGATACTGCAATCGCACAAGCTCTAGTGGAAGCCGACCTTTTAGCTAACAAAGCAAAGGAAAACTACGCCATCCTATCGACATATGCTGAATACCAATTCTTATTTAATGACTGGGCGGCAATTTGCTTCAAAGATACCGACGATTTTAGTGCACTTGTTAAAACTCGAATTACTGACCACAAAGCTGCAGAAGATATTCGATTAGAACAAGAACGCCAACAAATGCAGATAGAAGCAGAGGCTAAAGCACAAGCGAAGATTGAAGCCCAACAGGAAATAGCACCAACTAACGAAGAAAGTAAGCAAAGTGATGTTATTAGTAATGCGCTCAATAAAGGCAAAGTAGCACTAGAATCAGTATCGCTTGCTCAACATATAGGAACATCAGAAATCAAAGCAGTACCTATGATTCAAATGACAGCTAAAGAAGCGAATTATCTTCGAAAACGAGATGCCATTTTAACAGCACTCGAAAATGCTGGTGTTGATAATTGGTCAGGTTATGACAATGCCATCCGCAATATCACTAATATCAACGTCCAAATATAAACTCTTGATTAAGTGGCTTTCCACATCCTTGTAAATCCATTTAACCGTACTACGAAGGCAAACTTAAACCCACGGTTCGGAAAGCTTACTTACACTACTTCAAGTGCATAATGATTCAATACACATTTGCAATTTTTTGTGCGTAAAACGTGAATTAAATCACGTTTTATATTTTTTAAATGAAATGTACCATTAAAATATTCTATAAAAACAACTATTATGGACTTGTAACATTACTTTGATATACAAAACCCTTAAAACAAATAAAATCCACATCGAAACTTATTGCTTATCTAAAAAAAAACCACGCAGCTGTTTGTAATTCACTATATCTTTACAGAATAAAAACATCAGCCCCTGACACGTTATTAGCATAAGGTATAACTTATTGAATTTTTATTATTTAATATAATATGTATAATTTTTGAGAAAGCTATAGGCCAATAAATTTACATTAACTTAAAATACAAAAATAAGGCGTTGATTATTAATGGGATTACATAATAAGGTCCAAACCATTAGTTATACAATTATTGCACTGATAGCATTCGCAGCAAATTCTATTTTATGTAGAATAGCGTTAAAAGATAATGCGATAGATGCATCAAGCTTTACCATTATCCGTCTTTTATCTGGCGCCTTATTATTTATCCTTATATTTAGTTTCAAGACTAAACCAGTAACAAGTCGCTCTGATAGACAAAGTCGTAATTGGAAACCTGGAGCAATGTTATTTATTTACGCCATTACATTTTCATTTGCATATATATCATTGGATACAGGAACGGGAGCACTTATTCTATTTGGTGCCGTTCAACTTACGCTAATATTTACTAGTATTACCAAAGGAAATAAATTACATATATCAGAATGGTTAGGCCTTATTATTTCTTTTTTCGGTCTTGTTTATCTAGTCTACCCAACACTGACTACACCAAGTATCTCTGGTTTTCTTTTAATGGGATTATCAGGTATAGCATGGGGTGTATACACATTGATTGGTCGTGGTTCAGATAATCCCATGAAGGATACTGCGTTTAACTTTAAGGTCACGATACCTTTAGTTTTATGTTTAATGCTATTTACTTTTCCAATGGTAAATCTTTCATTTCGTGGTGTGGTATTAGCAGTATCTTCAGGTGCATTTGCTTCAGCGTTAGGTTACACCATTTGGTATATGGCATTAAAGGGATTATCAGAAACTGAGGCTGGCGTTGTCCAATTATCAGTTCCGGTTATAGCTGCAATTGGAGGTGTTTTGTTTGTTTCAGAACCAATTAATACACGACTGATTATTGCATCTATATTTGTCCTGACTGGTATTTTAGCTGTACTTATTGGTCGTGGAAGCTTACAAAAAAGTAAAGTAAATCTATAGAGATTCAAGATAGAACATCACCAATACAGTCCCTTCCCTCCTCATATCCGTAGCATAAACTATCATCAGCCCTACCTTGGAATAGTTCTATGCCAAATTGTACTCACTGCCAAAAACGACCAGCAATAGCTTTCACAACATTTGAATGTTATTGCCAAGGCTGCGCACTAGATGTAGCTCTTTCTTTACTCAACCATTGTCAGCTTAGTGAAAATTCAATCAATGCCCTTATCTCTAATGGTTGGAACTTACTAGTACCCACTTCACATCATTATTCTGCGACTAATATCGCTCAAGAGCTTAATTGTAGTGCACAAAAATAGGGAGAACAGCAAACAAACTCGGTTTAAAAACACAACAATACGGCGAGTGGCGATTAGACCAAGCCACCAATTGCCGTAAACAAATAGAAACATTTTGGTACAACGATGCTGGTAAACAGCGATTGATAGAACAGATAAAAGGTAACGACCAATTATGATGAATATTTATCAGGTAGAGCCTAATAAATGGGTTAGTAATGTACTTATCGAAGCAATTACAGGCTTAACTGAACGACGCATAAAAGAATATAGAATGTATGCATGGCAAGAAGGCATTCATTTTAAACATGCGAGCCCAAAAGGAGCAAACGGTACTACTGCTAAACTTATGTATAACAGAATTGAAATTGACCGTTTTTTTGATAATAACAAGAGAGTTTCTTAATTATGTACCCAGAAGGTGTAGAAATCAGAGGAAATTCTCTTCGCATTTGGTTTATATATAAAGAAACACGCTGTCGAGAAACGTTAAAAGGATGGCTGGTAACATCCAGCAATATAAAAAAAGCTGGTAGGTTACGGGCTGTAATTGTTTCTGAAATATCAACGGGTGAATTTGATTATTACTTACGATTTCCTAACTCCAAAAGAGCACTTCGATTTGGAAATACTAATAATAGCGGATCATTTACATTATTAAACGATTTAATGCAGCGCTGGTTAATCATAAAAGAAACCGATTACACTCCTGAAACATTAAAAAAATCACGCAATGCACTTCATATTTGCGCCAACCTATTAGGCAAAGATAGAGCAATACTCAATATTACACATGAAGATGCATTAACAATGCGACGAGACTTATTGCATGGAATGACAGCCTATACTAATAGAACCAATAAACAAGGTCGCAGCGCTAACACGGTTAATACTTATGTTACCGTTTGTAATGAGTTTTTTTCATTTGCTATGCGCTCTGGTTTTATTAAAACTAATCCTTTTGATAATGTTGGTCATTTAACCGTTGATAGAGATTCACCTGAACCATTAGAAAGGGAGGAATTTGAACGACTGATATCGCATCAATCCATCAGTGATCAAGCAGCTAATCTATGGACCATTGCTGTTTATACAGGACTACGGCATGGTGAACTCTGCTCACTTGCATGGGAGGATATCGATTTAAAAAATAAAACCATAACGGTCAAACGGAACCTAACCAATCAAAATCGATTTAAAGTTCCCAAAACTCGTGCCGGTGAAAGAACTGTTAACTTGTTATCTCCTGCCATTGCCGCCCTTCAACGACAAAAGGCCATTTCTTTTCTTTATCCAAGTAATGATATCGATATTGCATTACGTCAAAAAGGTAAAAAACGTATTGATAAATGCACGTGGGTATTTATCACTGGCTTATCGAAACATGGAAAAAGTGTTAACTGTGGCTATATCGGTAATGTTGCTATTAATCGGTTATGGCACGACAGTATTAAACGCTCAGGTATACGATCTCGTAATCCCTACCAAACACGCCATACCTATGCTTGTTGGATGCTAAGTCAAGGGGTTAATCCCGCATTTATTGCATCTCAAATGGGGCACAAAGATATGACAATGGTATTGAAAGTTTATGCTACTTGGATGCCGAGTGGAAATGAATCAGAAATAGCAAAAATGGAGCAGGCATTAAAACAGTCGTGTCCCATCTATGTCCCATCTATGCCCCATTTGAAAAAATGACGGTCGTTGATACATAAAAAACCACACTCCATCACAACGATTAAATATTCACCAAATTAATATGTCATTTATTAACAATCTCGCATAACATTTGTAAGTTGTTATTTGTTAATAAAAATATAGTGACAACCCAATTATTCTGGATTAGGATAATTGCCATTAGTCGGGGGGCGTTAAGCTGAGATCACCATCATGGTGGGACCCGTTGAACCTGAACCAGTTAGCACTGGCGGAGGGAACTAACTATCAACGGCACCCTGCTGTTAATAGATCCAAGCGAGCCATAACTGCATACTCTTATCGCAGTTTACACTTCAATTCGCTTGATACTTGTTCCTAATGCTAGCGCGTGAGGAATTATGTATGTCACACACTTCATCGTCACAGCGCACCACAACAACACCTATTGTATTAACCATTGCAGGATCAGACAGTGGCGGCGGTGCAGGAATTCAGGCTGACATTAAAGCTATTTCAGCAACAGGCAGTTATGCTTGCTCGGTTATTACGGCGATTACGGCGCAAAATACGCAAGGCGTAAACGGCATATTACCTATTCCTCTTGAGATGGTCGAACAGCAGCTGGACGCCGTATTCAGCGATTTAAATATTCAAGCCGTTAAGATTGGCATGCTTGCAGACAGTGATATTATTCGGCTGGTTACGGCTAAAATTCGTCATTACCAACCGAAGTTTTTAGTCATTGATCCAGTAATGGTAGCCACCAGCGGTGATGTGCTATTACAACAACAGGCTATCACTACTCTCAAAACTGCATTGCTACCACTGGCTGATATTATTACCCCTAACTTGCCAGAAGCGGCGGCATTAACGGGTTTAGACATTCCGCAATCCATGGCTGATATGCAAGCAATGATCAGCGCATTGCGAAACATTAATCCTCATGCGGTGTTACTCAAAGGTGGTCATTTAGAACAAAGTCGTGATAGCACTGATTTACTCATTCTCGCTACTGATGTTATCGAGCTCACTACCCCTCGCATTAACACTCACAATACTCATGGTACAGGTTGCACCCTATCTGCAGCTATCGCGTCTTATCTCGCCCAAGGTAACGATCTTACAACGGCAACGTCCTTGGCTAAACGCTATATTACCGCTGCTATAACCGCCGCCGATGAACTCAATATTGGTCATGGACATGGTCCCGTGAATCACTTCTTTGCAGGTCATCATCATGTGCGCTGATCTGGAAATAACTATTACTAATGGCAGTTTACGCTATCACTCAACGAAAAATGACCAGCAAAATAACGCGGTAATTAAGGATCTGAATTTAACCATTGCCGCTAATAAATGGACTTGCTTGGTGGGCAAAAGTGGCTGTGGCAAAAGCACCCTGATCAAGTTTTTGGCTGGACTACTCAACGAGCGCACTCAATGGCACGGCCAGCTCAATATTTCAGATAATCAACCTTTAGCTGGGCGAGTCGCTTATATGGCGCAACAAGATTTGTTATTGCCTTGGTTAACGGTATTAGACAATGTTTGTGTTAGCAGTAAGTTCGGCCATCACAATCACAGTTCAACAGCGAATTTAAAACAACGGGCAATGACATTATTAGAACAGGTTGGTTTAGCAGATAAACATCAGTTATTGCCGCAACAATTATCAGGCGGTATGCGCCAACGAGTAGCCCTTGCGAGAACACTATTACAAGACCAACCAATTGTATTAATGGATGAGCCATTTTCAGCCTTGGATGCCGTCACCCGTTATCGCTTGCAAGATCTGTTTGTGAAATTACTCAAGCATAAAACCGTGGTGCTGATAACCCACGATCCTCAAGAAGCAATTCGATTAAGTGATCGGCTGTATATGTTGCAAGGCGAGCCCGCTTTTGCAACGGCGTTATCGTTACCAACATCATTACCACCACGGCGCTTTGATGCTGAATCAGCCAGCCACCAGCAACGTATTTTTGACCTATTGGCGCACGATCATGACTGATATTACCCGTTTAATCGCTACCCAATCGCCGTGTCAACAACAGCAGCCACAGCGAGAACTTGCAACACCGATACGATTACTGATTAGCATTAGTGTGCTAATTGGATTGTGGCAACTGATCGTGACGGTGTTTGATTTACCAAGCTTTATTCTACCGCCACCGCTTGATGTCGCGCAGCGATTAATAACACGCTATGACGTTCTGCTAAGTAACACCTGGGTGACTAGCCAAGAGATCATTTTAGGGCTAGTTCTCGGTTTATCATTAGGGTTATGTTTTGCCTTACAAATGCTGCTGTTTAAGCCCGTTAAGCGATGGTTATTACCGTTATTAATCGCCAGCCAAGCCATCCCTGTGTTTGCTATAGCTCCAGTATTAATGCTGTGGCTAGGCTATGGCATTGGCTCCAAAGTGGTAATGGCTGCGTTAATTATCTTTTTCCCCGTCACGACTTGCTGTTATGACGGCTTACGCAATACCCCCACCAGTTACCTCGAATTATCTGCCACCATGGGCGCGACCAAATGGCAGCAACTTAAATATATTCGCTTTCCTGCTGCACTACCGGCATTAGCTTCCGGTATTCGCGTCGCGGTGGTTATCGCACCAATTGGCGCAGTCGCTGGCGAATGGGTCGGCGCGAGCAAAGGTTTAGGCTATTTAATGCTGCAAGCCAATGCCCGCATGATGATAGATGAAATGTTTGCCGCGCTATTTATTTTATCGCTGTTATCAATATCACTCTATTTCATCACGGACAGATTATTAAAGCGCCTGATCCCGTGGCAGCCATAACAACACAGGTAAATATAACGCCCTTATTTTGATACTTAATATTTAAAGGATTGATTGTGAAACGTATTTTTTTAATAACGACCATAATGTTGCTACTATTTGGCCTCTCTATCAGCGCTGAAGCAAGCCCACAACCTCAAAAACTCACCAAGATAAGTCTGATGCTTGATTGGTTTGTAAACCCCAATCATGGCCCGATTATTATTGCTCAAGAGCGTGGTTATTTTAAGCAGCATGGCATCGAAGTTGATATTCAGCAACCTGCCGATCCATCATTACCACCGAAATTAGTTGCCGCTAATAAAATCGATCTTGCCGTTACTTATCAACCTAATTTAACCATTGATGTTGCTGCTGGTTTACCGTTAATGAAAACGGCAACTCTGATTGCGACACCGCTTAATACATTAATGGTATTAAAGAAAAGTGGCATCACTGATTTATCGCAACTGAAAGGAAAGACAATTGGTATTGCCGTCGCTGGCAATGAAGACGCCACCATTGGCACCATGCTAGCGAATCACGGTGTCAAGCTAACGGATGTCAATATCGTCAATGTCGGTTGGGCACTATCATCGTCATTAGCCTCAGGTAAAGTTGATGCGATTTGGGGCGGATTACGTAATTTTGAAACCAATCAATTAGCGCTAGAAGGCTACCCTACCACCTCGTTTTTTCCAGAAGAGAACGGCATTCCTAGTTATGATGAATTGATCTTTGTCGCCAACAGTAAGCATTATAACCGCCAAGCGATCACCGCTTTTAATGCTGCTATTACTCAAGCAACCACCTATATCATCAATCACCCTCAAGCTGCATGGCAACAGTTTATTCAATACGCACCCGATACCTTGAATAACAAGCTTAACCATAACGCATGGAACGACACTTTAACGCGGTTTGCTTTGCGTCCTGCGGCTGTCGATTTTAAACGCTACGATGATTACGCCCAATTTCTATTTAAACACCACGTTATAACCCAACTACCGCAAGCCAAAACTTATATTGGCAGCTTCTAAGGAGAGATCACATGACATACCAAGATTTAATTGATGCTTGCCAACCTCAGTGGACCACTTATACCCAGCACCCTTTTGTGATCCAACTGGGTCAAGGCACACTACCACAGCATTGTTTTATGCATTATTTAAAGCAAGATTTTTTGTTTCTCAAACAATATGCCCGCGCTTATGCGTTAGCGATTTATAAAGCGCGCACTTTAGCCGATATGCGTCGCGCGCTACCAAGTGTAGCGGCTTTATTGGATCATGAAATTGCCCACCATATTGATTACTGTGGCGCTTGGCATTTAACCGAACAAGATATGGAACAAGAGCCAGAAGATGTTGCCACAGTGGCTTACACTCGTTATGTATTGGATGCAGGTATGCAAGGGGATATCATTGATTTATATGTCGCCCTTGCGCCATGTGCGATTGGCTATGCGGAAATTGGCAACTTACTGGCTAATGGTACAACAACCGTGTTTGACAATAATCCCTACCATAGCTGGATCGCGTTATATAGCGGTAAAGAGTACCAACAAGGTGTAGCCACAGCGACGGTATACCTTAATAACCTCCTTGCAGAAATTCCACTGCACAGCCAACGTGGTCAGCAACTTGTTCAAACCTTTAAAGTCGCAACCGAAATGGAAATAGCGTTCTGGCAACAAGGTCTTAATGCAGGAGCTGTCAACAATGCATAATCCATCACAGCCCATCTTTAACTCAGCCACTTTGACCGCGAATATTATTGCAGCACTGGCACAAGTAAGAGCACAAAAACCATTAGTGGTTAATATCACCAATTATGTAGTGATGAACAATACTGCTAACGCTTTATTAGCCATTGGCGCGTCACCGATTATGGCACATTCACGTCAAGAAATGGCGGAAATGATGCACATTGCAGGCTCATTAGTGATCAATATTGGCACCCTTGATAACGAATGGATTCAGCGGATGCTATTTGCTGTTGAACAAGCCAATGCCAATAACAAACCGATTGTATTAGATCCCGTTGGCTGTGGCGCAAGTGTATTACGCACCCACACTGCCCGCACTCTAGCAGCGAAAGCCAATAATTTAATCATTCGTGGTAATGCATCTGAAATCATTGCCCTTGCAGGTGAAACCAGCCAAACCAAAGGCGTTGATGCACTTGATAGCAGCGATACCGCATTCGTCGCCGCACAAGCATTAGTCGCACAATACCAAGCTAATGTGGTTATCTCAGGTGACGTTGATTATGTAGTGACAGCGTCACAGACTATCCGCCTTCGCAATGGTCACCACATGATGCCTTATGTCACTGGCATGGGCTGTTCATTAACCGCATTAACGGGCGCATTTGCCGCAATTGGAGAAACATCAGGGCTAGCAGCGACTGCAATCTATGCCATTGTCGGTGAAATCGCCGCCGAGCAATCAACAGGGCCTGCCACTTTGCAGCTCAATATTATTGATGGTTTATATCAAATCAGTGCCGAGCAAATTCAACAGCGACTCAATATAGCAGTGGTAGCGTCATGATAACCAGCAATCACAATCCTTATTTATTGTATTTAGTGACTGACGATCAGCAAAGTCTAACCACCCTTGAACATGTAGTACGAGAAGCCGTCGCGGGTGGCGTAACCATGGTGCAAATTCGTGAAAAACACGGTGATGTGCGGGCTTTTATTAAACGCGCTCAAACCGTAAAAGCGATTTTACAACACGCTTATACGGCAACTGGTCGTCATATTCCGTTGATCATCAATGATCGGGTTGATGTGGCGCTGGCGGTGGATGCTGATGGAGTTCATTTAGGTCAAACAGATATGCCAGTTGTTACAGCTCGACAACTGTTAGGAAAAGATAAACTAATAGGACTATCGATTGAAACTGAGCAGCAACTCGCCGATTGTGCCTGTCTGCCGATTGATTACATTGGGCTTAGCGCCATTTTTGCCACTGCGACTAAAACTAATTTGGTGACCCATTGGGGACTAGCAGGTTTACAGCGTGCGGCAGCGATTTGTCCATTTCCGATGGTGGCGATTGGTGGCATTAACCACTCCAATTTAACTGACGTTATCGCAGCAGGTGCTGATGGAATCGCAATTGTTTCAGCAATAAGTCACGCTGATGATCCACGCCAAGCAGCGATGACTATCAGATCTTTACTTAACAATAACTAATCGCGTTTATAAAAAATGGGCTGAAAATATCAGCCCATTTGACGGTATTAATTTCGTTTTAGTGTTTGCGTCTAAACAGACTTAAGCCTAACAGTGATAACAAACTCAATATTCCTAATGTACCGCCAGCGTTATCATTTGGCGGAGTAATATCATCATCAGCCTTAACACCATCACGATGTTTTACATTCACCTCTAGTTGCTGTGTCGCGTTATCAGCCACCGCTTTGCTCGTTGTGGAACCGATTAATGACAAGGTGAAGGTATATTTACCCGCTTTTAAGCCATTAACATCAAACATAATCGTTTGTGCACCGCTTTGCTGTAACTCGACCTTAGGTAAAGTAATTTGCGCTATATTTTCAGGGGTTGGTGAAATTGCAATCGTCGCAATATCCCCTGCCTGTGCCGTTGCTGGCAATATATATGGCACTGATAAGTGGCTACCATCAAGTAACATTTGCAGCGGTACTTCACCGACTTGATTATAACGGTATGCTAACGCCAAAATAGCAGGATCATGATCCGATGAGCGGTAGGCATCCGCACTGTATAATAGATCAACATTGTCGCCTTTATGCTCTTGGTTATAATCAAATAACGTCGATTCAGCAGCGTTGATATGCCAATCCGTTGCATCTAAAACACGATCTTTGAGTGAAGGACTGACCAAAATATGATCAAGCGCGCCAATTTCATCATTGTATGAATAGCTATAACCCGCGTATGGCTTAGCTTTACTCATCATTTCTACCGCATTGATATAACCATAACTGCGGCTGATCACTCCACCTTCAGCACCAAACTGAGGTTGTTCACCGATAAAGGTATCACGTGCTGCTTTAAGTGTTTTAGCGGTTGGATTATTTGTTAAAACCAGCAAAGCATCTTCATGAGCATAGGAGTTTAAATCACCAACAATAACGCGATCTCCGCCCCATTTTTCCATTTGCTTACCAATTTCATCAGCTGCCGCAACTCGGAATTTTTCACAAGAGCCTTGGAAATCAGGATCTTTAACTTTGCCTGTCGCTGGATCGAAATTACTCCACGTTTCCCAGCCTTGCCAATCTTCCCAACATGTAGAACCTTTTGATTTAAGGTGATTAACACCAATGGTTAAACGCTTACCGGTATTATTAATAATAAACGATGCAGCCAACATATCGCGTTGATAATTTTTGCCGTTTTCACGCACTTTACCTTTGCTGTCAACTACAGCATCACCATTTTTATCCGCAACCACTGGCGCTTGTTGTGATGGCATTAATACTTGTTTTACTTTTTCTAACGATACTCGTGCAGGACGGTACAACATACCTGAGGTGATCGCATCACCACCAAAGGTATCTAATTTATCAATGACGGTATCACCGTTAGCATCAATACCAATAAAGGCATAGCGATTATCAATATGATCATCTTTAGCATGATCACCTGAATCTTCACGATTATATTTTAAATTAACATTATTAACTAAACTTGAAATAGCACCAGCGCTACCATAGCCGTTATTTTCTATTTCCATTAGCCCAAGAATATCAGCATCTAAACCATGAATAGCCGCAACAATTTTCGCTTGTTGACGTTCAAATTCAGCTTGCGAATCAGCACCACGATTTGATTGCTGTGGGTTGGCATCACCACCGAACGGTGAATTAAAGTAATTCAATACATTTAACGTCGCTACACGTATATCAAAACTATGATGTTCAGTTTTATCATTCACTGTCGGTGTCGGCTGGCGAGGTTGATGCTTAATAATGTTTTCAGCTGTGATTGTATTTTGCGTAATTAAACGAAAATTATTATATGAGTAACTTAATACCCCTTCTAAACCCACAATAGCATCGTTAATGCGTAGCGGATTATTCTGAGGATCAATGCCAAAATCAGGATAATAAGGGATCACGCCATTAGCAGCTTTGCTATCGGTTTCAACATAAAGGCGGCGATCGTTATTGTATTCAGCTTGCTGTTTCGCTTCCTTACTGCCAGCAACATAATGTTGGTTAGGTTGGAAATTTAGTCGTTCAAATGCTAAGACTAAATTATTACGATAACCGCTGTAATCAAAACTGAACGTACGAGAAATACGCATTGTTTGATCATCTTTCTGCTCAGGCACAATATCAGCAGGCAAGCGTACTAACATTCCTTCATGGCGTTCTAATGTTGCTTGAAAACTATTGCCATCTTCCGGTATTTTAACTAAATCTATTGCTGCAGGTTTTCCGGCATTAGCATTAACGACTTCCCATAACCCATCTGTAGCCACCACTTTGGTCATACCATAATCTTCTGCGATAAAACCACGCACACAGATTTCTTGACCGATAAGAGTTGCGTCTAACGGTTTATCAGTCTCAACAAAGATGCCATTTGATGTAGTAGTGATACCATCATCGTCAAATAGGTAAAAACCTTTCTCTAACTCTGTTGTAACCGCACTAACAACACCCGTTACAAGGTATTCTTCATCACTAGTATATTTACCATCAGCAATAAGTGGTGATCGATAAGAATCTCCCTGAACTTCACCAATAAGTTTACGGCTTATTTCCTTAGCATCACGACATGGTGTAACCGATACTGATTTTATAGCTGATATTGCTATCGCTTTATTATGTGAAGGATCTTCTATTGAGTCTGAAATAACAATATTATTAATATCTGCACAAGCTGCTGAACTAAAAGCGGCACTTACTGCTATAGCTAATAATGAGAAAGTGTTATTTTTCATTTTATTTAATCCGTTAAAATTAGAAATATCGATGCGCATTAATATAATTTTTTGATTGTTGGATTATTAACACTGCACATAGTGTTTGAACATTAATTTAATTAACAAAAAACTCAATAATAAAAGTATGTTTTTGTGATGAAATAATCACTAATAACAATAAAAAATACTCAAAAAGAATGGTCGTCGTTCGAGAATCAACAGCATTACGTTATCTTTATTTTATCAACGCAATACTGTTTTTTTTATGAATGGCTTAATATTATTTTGTTGCCGAAGGTAACCGTGGCGGCATCGTGGCACGTTCGATACTGCACTCATAGGAGCCCATTTCAAACTCACGACAAATCCACGGACGATTTTCATAAATAGTACATAATAAAGTATCGCGATCTACCGCCGCACACCAACCATCTTCAAGGCGCAACATAACTTCACCGCCCCACTCATCAATATCGATGTATTCTTCGGGAACACCCGTATCGGTAATAATCATTACTTCCAACCGACAACAACATGCTTGGCAAGTGCTACATGTCATGGTTGGATCTGGCTCTGCGCCTATATTGGTTACTTCAATCGTCATATCTATATACCGCTAGGTTTTCTTGTGCGCATAGTAACCCAAACCCATACTAAAAACACGGAACGGATACTATTCAATTATCGAACTCCATTGATATTCAGCGTCTAAAAAATAACAAATCCCAATATGTAGACGATAAATCACTTAATTACTGTTTTTGTCCAGATATTTACGTTCATCACTCAAAAAACCATGCTATTGTAACCAATTAGATAACAATTAATTAACCAAAAGGATGGTTATGCACGATATTACAACAATGACAATCACAGTATTTATGGGTTTCTTTGCCATGATGAACCCCATTGCTAATACCGCTGTTTTTGTCGGAATGACAGGAAGTCAAACGCCAGAGCAACGCCGAAAAACTGCATTTAAAGCCCTTACCGCTGCCTTTTTTATTATTGCTACCTTCTGTTTATTAGGTAAAGGGATCTTTGAGCTATTTAGTATTACCTTACCCGCACTGCGACTTTCAGGTGGTATTTTAGTCTTTCTGGTTGGCTATCACATGCTACAAGGTGATAGTTCAAAAATGCACTCAGAAGCAAAAGATGATCAGGTCAGTGAAGAAAAAGACATTTCAATTTCACCATTAGCGCTGCCTATTTTAGCTGGCCCAGGCACCATAGCGACAGCGATGAACTATTCGGCATCAGGTTCATTTCTACACACGATCATTACTATTATTGCTTTTGCAACCTTGTGTTTAATTACTTTAGTCTGTTTTCTTTATGGTCCTAAATTGGTTGATAAAGTCGGTGAAGCCGGCATTACTATCACCACCCGCTTAATGGGTTTAATTTTAACGGTTATTGGTATGCAAATGTTAATTCAAGGCGTACATGACGCATTCCTGTTATTTGATACTGCTAATTTAGCCAAATAATTTGTTGTAATTCACCTCTTCGCTCCCTGATAACAGCCTTAACCTTTCTTTTTATAAGGCTGTTATCTTGCCTTGGTTACATTTTCACCCTCGACATTTACAAACAAACCTCTGTATAATCCGCCCCCTTTACATCTATCTCTGTTTTCGTGCATCTTCTTTTGGCACATTGTCAAAAAATCACCGAATAAAACTGCTAGGACTACCTCTTGATATCTACCGCAAACATTACAATGCAATTTGGCGCTGAGCCGTTATTTGAAAACATTTCAGCTAAATTTGGTAACGGTAACCGTTATGGTCTTATCGGCGCGAATGGTTGCGGCAAATCGACCTTTATGAAAATCCTTAGCGGCGCACTAGCACCAAGCTCTGGTAACGTGTCTATTTCTCAAGGCCAGCGTTTAGGTACGCTAAGTCAAGACCAGTTTGCGTTTGAGCAATATACGGTTGTTGATGCTGTTATCATGGGTGATGCTGCATTATGGAAAGTAAAACAAGAACGTGATCGTATTTATGCTCTGCCAGAGATGACAGAAGAAGACGGCATGGCAGTGGCTGAGTTAGAAAGTGAATTTGCAGAAATGGATGGCTACAGCGCAGAAAGCCGCGCAGGACAGCTACTTATCGATGCTGGTATTGATGAAGAATTGCATTACGGCTTAATGTCACAAGTTGCTCCTGGTTGGAAACTGCGGGTGTTATTAGCACAGGCATTATTCTCTAACCCTGACATTTTGTTACTTGACGAACCAACCAACAACTTGGACATTCACACCATTAACTGGCTTGCTGGTGAGTTAAATCAACGTAAATGTACCATGATCATTATTTCTCACGACCGTCACTTTCTAAACTCTGTGTGTACTCACATGGCAGATATCGACTACGGTGAGTTACGTATTTACCCAGGTAACTACGAGAAATTTATTGAAGCATCATCACTGATTCAAGAGCAGCTACTATCTGAAAATGCCAAGAAAAGTGCTGAAATCAATGAATTACAAGATTTCGTAAACCGTTTTGGTGCCAATGCTTCAAAAGCAAAACAAGCAAGCTCTCGTGCTAAGAAAATGGATAAAATTAAGCTTGATGAAGTTAAATCATCAAGCCGTTTAAAGCCATCATTAAGCTTTAAACCAGGTAAAGCACTTTACCGTCAAGCATTGATTTTAGAAGAATTAGGCCATGGTTTTGATGGCGAGACTTTATTTGAAGGCGGCGATCTTATCCTAGACGCGGGCTCTAAATTAGCCATCATCGGTGAAAACGGTGTTGGTAAAACCACCATGCTGCGCTGTTTAGTTAATGAACTAAAGCATAACCATGGCGTGATCAAGTGGTCTGAGAATGCGTCAATCGGTTACTGTCCTCAAGACAGCTCTGCTGATTTTGATAACGATTTAGGTATCTTTGATTGGATTTCACAATGGCGTACTAAAGACCATGATGATCTAACTGTACGTAGCATTCTGGGTCGTTTATTGTTCACCGCTGATGATATTAACAAGAAAGTTAAAAACTGTTCTGGTGGTGAGAAAAACCGTTTAATCTTTGGCAAGCTAATGATGCTAAACATTAACGTTTTGGTAATGGATGAACCAACCAACCATATGGATATGGAAGCGATTGAAGCACTAAACAACGCCCTAAAAGTATACGAAGGCACATTGATTTTTGTTAGTCATGACCGTGAATTTGTATCATCACTAGCAACCCGTATTATTGATATTCGTGACAAGCAAGTGGTTAACTTCCACGGTACATTTGACGAATACATGTCAAACCTTGCCCTTGAAGGTAAAGTCGCTTAATAATGCTTAGTAGCAAGTTATATTATAATGTATAACTTGCTACTTAAAGTGACAGCGTCACCAACTCCTATTTACCAGCAACTACTCGGCTGCAACTATCTGCGACATTACCCAACCTGTATGTGCTGCTGTTTTTCCTGTCGATGGATGTGGCTGTCCTTCTAAAAGTTGCTTACGCATATTATCAATATGATACAGCTGAATGTTGGTCGGATTTTCAATAACAATCTGTTGCTGCTTCTCGCCAATAATGACTTCTATCGATGCTTCATCAAACACTGAAAATCGAATTTCGCCTAAACTTCCATAAATCACGACTTTATCTTGTCGTGAATGACCACCAAAATTCCAACTGCCACTGCCTGTTACGCCACTTTCATGTAACCAACACGCACTGACTGCATCTAACGCGGTATACAAATGTTGTTGATTGATTCCAATGCCTTTTACGCTGGCAAAATTACCTAACAAATAACCAAATAAATCTAAACCATGGCTGGCGAGATCATCAAAATAACCACCAGCAGCAATGGTTTTATCGGTACGCCAATTATATTGCTGTGACAGATCCATCGGATTTGCAGGCTTATTTAAATGCCAACTAATATGCCGTACAATTCCTATTTCACCATTATTAAGCAACTGCTTTATATAATTAAACCGTGGTAAAGAACGGCGATAATAAGCAACAAATAATGGTAATTGCGCAGCTTCAAATGCAGCAACGATGGCTTGGCAGTCAGCATAATTAGGAGCTAATGGCTTCTCGACACAACAGATCTTACCTGCTTTAGCCACTTTCAAAGCGAGTTCTTTATGACTATCTGGTGGCGTTGCAATATAGACTGCATCAATGGTCGAATCATTAATGAGCACATCAGCATCAGCATATACCGCCTCAACATTGTGTCGCTGTGCATAATCATGTGCCAAAGCTTGATCACGACGCATAACGGCCGCTAGAGTGAAATTTTCAACTTTATGATAAGCTGGGCCACTTTTAACTTCAGTTACTGCACCACAACCAATCATACCCCAGCGGATCATCTTCGTGTTCATTACTTTTATTCCTTTCAACGTATTGTATTATTGCTGTTTTACTTACTGTCGCAGCTATAGTTTAGGTTATAAATTACGTATACTGCGAATAATATCCCCAATCAGATAATGACTATGACAACCATTACTTTAATCACCAATGTCGGCAATATAGAAATTAGCCTCAATAAACAAAAAGCACCGGTTACTGTGCGTATTTTTATTCAATATTGCCGTGATGGTTTTTATAACGATACCATTTTTCATCGTGTTATCGATGGCTTTATGATTCAGGGCGGTGGACATAATGAAGATTTAGTAGAAAAGCCAACCCGAGACCCGATCGTCAATGAAGCTAATCGTGGTCTAAAAAACACCATCGGTACGATTGCAATGGCGCGAACAGAAGCACCTCATTCAGCTACAGCACAGTTTTTTATTAATCTGGCGGATAATGATTTTCTTGATTACACAGCAACAACAAATAGTGGTTGGGGTTATACCGTGTTTGGTAATGTCACGGCAGGAATGGATGTTGTTAATCATATTGCGAAAGTTAAAACAACCACGACTCAAGGTTATGAGGATGTACCTTGTTGTCCAATAATCATTCAGCAAGTAATAATTAACGAATAATTATCCAATATCTATTTGAAGTGATGAATAATCACCGCTTCAAATAGATATAACAAAGTATTATTTAGCGAGATGAGTCTTTTGTTTTAATAATGATCTCTGCATGTTCTGCTGATATAGGCATGACTTTGAGTGCATGAACATTACTTCCACCGGTATTTCCCATTGGAACACCGTCAATAGCGGTTAATAATGCTGCACCGACAATACGTATAAGTTGCCCTATCACTTCTTTAATATCACGTTGTTTAATAGCCCAACATAACATCAAATAATGAACCTTAACATGCCAATAAGTTGATTCCTGCCCCAATACATGTGCATTTTCTAAATACCGAAATGCGGCGACTGAATCAGCTCTTTTTTGTGCTCGATATGAGCGAATCAATTCCCTTTTAACATAAGGCGCTATATTGTGACTAAAATTACTCATCATCCCTCCGAGTTATTATTCATCCTTAAATAATTAGCCCACTATCTTTTTATTACCGTAATTTTACAGCGGTACCAAACGCAAGTAATTCACAAGAACCATCCATAATAGCACTGGTTGTAAAACGCACGCCAATAACTGCATCGGCACCTAATGCTAAAGCCTCCGCTTCTAAACGTGCCATTGCTTGAGCTCTCGCTTCGTTAAACATTTCGGTATAGCCTTTTAATTCTCCACCAACAATTCCCTTTAAACTAGCCATAATGTCACGGCCAATATGCTTAGATTGCACAACATTACCCGTAACTATACCTAGTATAGCGACAATTTCACGTTCAGGGATCGTTTCTATTGTTGCTAAAATCATTATGCAAAATTTCCTTAAAATATCTGTAATATTCTTATCCACAATAAAGGAGCAACACCCTTAATACAATATAACTTTGCAGATTAAATAATCAAAAGAAATACTTTGTTACATGTAAACCATTGAGTTTACTTTTTTGGGTGGTATAATTTTCTGACAAATTCAATAGAGTGTAAAAAAATGAAAAAAGGCTTAATTGGACTAGCTCTACTTGCAGGTGGTCTTGTAACATCTCTTCCAGCAACTGCCGGTACGTTTACTTTAGGTCACACTTGGCTACTTGAAATTGGTAACGTAAAAGGAAAGATCCCTTTTCCAATTTGCCGTAATGCGAAAGGTTTCAAAATCGAAGCACAACGAGATCTTAAACTTGATCGTGTAAAAGTGCGCTTCCGCAACGGTGAAGAAAAAACGTTTAACTATTATCGCGATGTGAAGAAAAATCAAGATACAGGCGTACGTCTATTTGGCTATGAGCGCTGTATTAAGCATATCGAAGTATCTGGAAATTCTGATGGTACTCGTGCAGGCGTTAAAGTGATCGGTATTGATTAATACCCAGCAACGATAATAAAAAGTAGTTTAAATAGCGTAATACTTTCTCATATTAAATGAGTACAGTATTACGCTTTTTGTTTTTCTATAATACTACTTTCGAACAACTACTTTTGATTTAATAATAATTTGTGCCATGATATTTGCAATAATTGCAGCAACAACCAGAAATACAAAATAAAACGCGATAATATCTATTGCAGAAACAGTAAAGTTTAATGTTTTTGCTACACCAAGTACGATTGGAAATAACCACGAAACAAAAGAAATAGTTCCTACCGCTGTAACTATCATAATCTCATATACAGTTAATGTATTAAGTAGTGTCGAACCAATAGAATTCTTAATTTTAGGAATAATTAACTTATGTACAAAATAACCATTCACAGTCAATATTAATACAATAAATAACTTACCCCATATCTTTTGATTCATTAAATTTTCTGGTGTATATAAATAATAATGAATGATAAAAAGCAAGCCAGAAATCCATAGCATCCCAAGACCCGTGAATACAAATTTACTCACAAATTCAATAGTTTGATATTTTTCTTTTGTGATCTCTTTTTTGATATGTTTAAGAATAAACACATCAAGCATCCAAGCACATCCGAGCCCAATGGCTAACCCAGCTAAATGCATAAATTTAATAATACATTTAAGGTTTAATATTGAAAATAAATCATCCATGACACATCCATAAATTACATGTAAGAAAAGCAGTTATTTATTATCAATTGCTTTTGTTTAATATATTAATAACATAGCATCACATTTAAAATTTAAAAATAGCGTTATTATCTAACTAATAACTATTGGTTTTATTTTTATCAATACTAATATAGATATATATTTTTGTTATATAATTAAATAGTGAGTAATATACATTATAATAATATATTGCGTCATTTCCAATTTCAAAACTTATCTCTACTAATTTTTATTTCTGATTAGTAAAAACTCATTAGTTATATTAAAATAAATTTATAATAATTATAATTAAAGATACTAATAAACAACATATGGATACTTAGCTCACATAAAGCTAATTAATTACAGATATCCAGACAAGAAAATAAGTCGGTTTATTTCACTAAATAAGCTCTTTACGGTATCAATTGCTCATTTCATACATTATATTTTCTTCTATTTATTAACTATAATTTTAATCACAGCAACTATAGTAAAACTATTAAAATACAACAAGATAAAAAAATACTGGTTATAAATATGCAAAAATAATAACTATCAAATCATGTTAAGCTAAAGTTAAACCCTTGTTCATTAGATTAAGTTTTACAAAATCAAAAATAACGCTATAGTTCTTATATCTTTTAAACACGTAATATTAGTAATAAATATCTTCTTTTTATTTTAAAGATATAAACTAATACGAATCCTTATTATAAAAAGTAGATATTTCATGCGCTATCATGATTTTATCTCATTGAAAAGTAACTATATGTCAAATAATAAACAACAAATTGAGCTACAAAAAGAAATGGGCCCCAATTGGTTTGCCTCTGTAATGGGTACCGGTATTATAGCTAACGCTGCTGTTGGTCTACCTTTTATTGGTAAAAACTTAGCTGGTTTCTCAACTGTCGTTTGGTTAATTGCGTTTGCTATGCTCATTTTTATGACAATTCTTAAAAGCTATCAGACAATTACCAAGCCACATATTATTAAACGACAATTTAATGATCCGGTGATGTCGCAGTTCTTTGGTGCGCCACCAATGGCATTCCTGACTGTTGCTGGCGGTACGCTTTTACTTGGTCCACATCTTTTTGGTGAAAGTCTTGCACTTAATATTGCTTGGCCATTATTTTGGATCGGTACCATAAGCGGTATTATTACAGCGATTATTATTCCTTACCGTTTATTTACTCACAATGAAGTGCACGATGACGCGGCATTTGGTGGCTGGTTAATGCCAGTTGTACCTCCTATGGTATCTGCAACTATCGGTTCAATGTTCTTAGCTCATATGCCCCATTCTGCTGCTCAACAAACACTGCTTTACGGCATGTATGCTTGTTTTGGTATCAGCTTAATGGCATCGATTATTATCATTACACTAATCTGGAGTCGTCTAGCGCATGCTGGTACTTCAGGCAGTGCTCGTGTACCAACATTATGGATTGTATTAGGTCCACTTGGTCAATCTATTACAGCAGCTGGTTGTTTAGGTACAGCGGCACTGATTACTGTTAATGAACCAATTGCAAGTGCAATGAATATGATGGCGATTTTATATGGCGTGCCTATTTGGGGCTTTGCTATGTTGTGGTTCTGTGTCGCTGCATTATTAACCCTACGTGCTATGCGTCGTAAAATGCCATTCGCATTAACATGGTGGGCATTTACCTTCCCCGTTGGTACATGTGTAACCGGTACAACCCAACTTGCACACCATACAGGTTTACCTGCATTTCAGTGGGCGGCAATTATTCTATTTGCATTCTTAATTCTTGCTTGGGTTACAGCAGCATTAGGAACATTAAAAGGCTTTAAACAAGGTAAGATTTTCCATAACCCTACCTCGGTTGTTCATATTAAAGCGAAAAAAGGCAATAACTAAATATAAAAAGCCCAGCAATCTTTACCTTATTAAGGTTACAGATTACTGGGCTGTTCGTTTTTATATATCTTAAACTTTTAGTGTTTTTTGAGCGCGAAGACTGCCGATCACATTAACGAGTGCTCCAACAATAATCATTGTTCCACCAGCTAACGTCCACACTGAAGGCACTTCGCTAAATACTAACCACCCTAATACGATCGAAAACACCACTTGAATGTATGAATAAGCAGTTGCCTTACTCGCCACTTCTGTTTTCATTGCTTTGGTTAAACCAACTTGCCCAAACTGGGTGAAAATCCCCACAAATAACAATAAACCAAGCGCTTCTTTAGATGGCATTACAAAATCATTGCCCAGTAAAATCACCGATAAGGGTAACGCTATAAGCGGGAAATAAAGAATAATCACTGAGCTATCTTCAGTGATACTTAACCGTTTGACAATAATGTAAGACACACCACTACCAAACGCCCCTAATAGCGCAATACCAATGCTAAATAGCGGTAACTGTTGAACATGATCCAACGTTAGCCCTGAACCAACCATTAGTACTAAGCCAATAATTGAACAAAAAATACAAATGATGGTGGTGATATGGATTTTTTCTTTAAGGAAAAGTATCGCTAAAATCGCTGTAAATACTGGGTTTAGATATTGTAAAATAGTCGCTTCAGCGAGCGGTAACGTAGAGACCGCATAGTAAACGCAAATTAACGCCAACGATCCTGTCACACCACGAGTTAACAATAACTTACGATTGTTCCCCCACACACAAATACCTTTACGTTTTACATCTGCATAGCTAATCAATAATGACACAATTGCGCGCGCCGCAACGATTTCAAACACTGGAATACCATAGGTGTGCACCAGTTTTACACAACTCGACATCAATGCGAATGCCAGTGCTGACATCAGCATATATCTGACGCCAATAGGAATTTTGTTCAAAGAAAAATTGGGCATAGTGAGCAGTTCATTAACATAAACAATCATTTTATGAAAAAAAACATCAACCTCGCAAGCGTTATCTTACTTAGATTAGAATGCATGATGGTTATTATTACAGCAATTATGGCTGAAAAATGAACTGAAAATTAACAATATGAGATTTCCATTACTGATATGGTCATTTATTCCAGCAAGCATAGAATAAATACTAATTTTATAAACTTGATTAACTATTATGAAAACACTCCCTATATTGGCTTGTGCTATCGCAGGCTTACTTGGTACTCAAGCTGCAAACGCATGTACAACACTTCTTGTTGGTAACCAAGCATCAACTAACGGCGCTTATTACATGGCGCGTAATGAAGATTACAAAGCCGTATGGGCGAAACATTTTGTACTCCATCCTCGCACCGTTAATCAAAAGGGTGAGTTTCATTCAAACACTGACGGCTTTACTTATCCATACCCTAAAGTGTCATTGTCTTACACATCAATGCAAGATTGGGATACCCATGATCAAACCATGGGCGAAGTTGGCTTAAACTCAGCGGGTGTTGGTATCACATCAACTGAAAGCCTAACTAACCGTAAAGCCGCGCTGGCAGCTGATCCTTACACTAAAAATGGTATTAACGAAGACTCAATTGAAAATGTGATTTTACCTCGTATTCACAGCGCTAAAGAAGGTGTTGAATTACTAGGTAAAATCATTGAAGAGCGTGGCGCTTCTCAAGGCTTTGGGGTTGGCTTTATTGATAAAACGGGTATTTGGTACTTAGAAACAGGCAGCGGTCATCAGTGGATGGCACGTAAAATTCCTAATGATGCTTATTTCATCTCTGGCAATCAGGCGCGTTTAAAAGAATATATACCACATAATGCTGATTATCTTGCTTCACCTAATTTGGTTTCGTTTGCAGAACAACATGGTCTATATACAGCAAAAGCGAATCAACCTTTTGATTTCCATGATGCTTATGGCACAACGGGTGGCAAAGAGAACATCACTTATAACTACCCTCGCGTATGGATTGCACAGCATATTCTTAATCCAGGCTTAAAAACGCAAGTTGATCGTGACCAACAAAATTATCCGGTATTTTTAACACCAACTCATAAAATCTCACTTCAAAAAGTTGAAGATATTATGCGTAACCATTATCAAGGCACAGCAATGGACCCATATGCCAACGCTGATCCTCTTGGTCATTACCGTCCTATTTCAGTGTTCCGCTGTGCTGAGTCACACATCATTGAAGTCCGTCCTAACTTACCAACTGCAATTGGTGAAACAGAATATATTAACCTTGGTATGACAGCACTTGGGGTTTATATACCGTTCTACCAAGGCACAACTAAGATCCCATATGGTTATGATATTGGTACCGATGTCGCAAGTAACGGTTCAATTTTCTGGGATATGCGTAAGCTACAAACATTAGGCATGGCGAATTGGAAACAAAATGCACCGATTATTCGTGCAGCCTATGATAAATACGAAGCTGACACTGCTATTGCTCAGAAAAAAATGGAACAAAAATACTTAGCTATTTATAAGCAACATCCACAGCAAGCCACTAATTTGATTAATGCGTTTGAAAAAACAGCTACAGATAATGCGCTTAAAGTCACTAACGAAATATTCACTACGTTGACTCAAAAAGCTGATATGGCATCGCATTTCGCAGGGGCGTAAACACCTAACTAACAGTAAATATGATGTTATATGAAAAGCGCTAACCTAATCGTTAGCGCTTTTTTATGGCTTTCTGTTTTCAGTGGCGAATGCCAGTAAACGCAAACTAAAGATATCTCTGGGAACTGTTTACGTTATAATCGCCATCCAGCTCAACAATAAATAGCGTGTTATGTACCAACTGACGTTTTCATTTGAAGAATTTCTTGCCGAGTTTTGGCAAAAGAAACCGACCATCATCAAAGGTGGTTTTAAAAATTTTGTCGATCCCATTACGCCTGATGAATTAGCAGGATTGGCAATGGAAGAAGAGGTTGATTCGCGCTATATCGCTAAATTAGCCGATGCTTGGGATGTTCGCCATGGGCCACTAACATTTGATGACACTCCTGAAGATAATTGGTCATTCATTGTTCAAGCCGCTAACCATTGGCATGAAGGTGCTGCACAATTAATTACTCCATTTCGTCAATTACCAGGGTGGTTACTTGATGACTTAATGATCAGCTACTCGACTCCTGGCGGCGGCGTTGGACCACATATTGATCAATACGATGTATTTATTACTCAAGGCTCTGGCAAACGTCATTGGCGGGTTGGTCCTAAAAAAGATGATTACGAAGAAGAATGTCGTCATCCTGCTTTACGTCAAATTAAAGGCTTTGAGCCGATTATTGACGACATTTTAGAACCAGGTGATATTTTATATATTCCACCAGGTTTCCCTCATGATGGTTACGCAATTGAAACTTCAATGAGCTTCTCTGTTGGTTTTCGATCACCTAAAAAACAAGAACTACTCAGCAGCTTTGCTGATTTCGTGATTGCAAATGATATTGGTGATGTTCACTACCATAATCCAAAGCTTCCCGCTCGTACGAATAACGGCGCTATCTTAGCAGAAGAAGCCAAAGATCTTGAAAATATGATGCGTAGTTTGCTTGATCACCCGCAGCTATTAAAACAATGGTTGGGTGAACATTTAACGCAAAATCGCCATGAACTCGATATATTACCTTCAGAGCCACCATGGCAAAATAGTGAAACGTATCAATTTCTAGAAGATGGTGAAGCATTTAAACGTATTGGTGGGTTACGAGCGTTTTATCACCCAGATCAAGCACACCTTGTTTATATCAATGGCGAACAATATCAACTACCGCCAGAATGTGCTGATGCCGCTAAATTACTGTGTGACGAAGAACAAATCACTTACACTCAATTGGGTGAACAGCTTGATCATCCAGCCTTTCTAGCGATGCTTACACAATTGATCAACCTTGGTTATTGGTACCCTGTCGAGTAAATACCCTAAATAAGAGAGGCGATCACCTCTCTTATTTTTGTTTTGTTCGTGGTTGACGCTCAATAATAGGTTATGACTTATATTGAGCTAATGTCAGTGATAATCGCTTCACCCACCAATTAATTGCATCTTTTATATCATCAGATGAATCAATCATAGTGCTGAGATCTTTATTACCAGCTCTGCGATCAATAGCCGCAATGATTGGCTCTCCTGTTGTTGCATCACTGATTAATATTTCCATCGAAGCCGAACCAACATTGGTATGCTCCCCTGTTAATACTTTAGAGATTGTTGATATACCTAATCCGACCGGTAACACGCTGCTTGTGATAGCTAATATAGGATTCGGTGTTTGAACATTGGTAATCGCAATAGTGACCCGTAATGTTTTTAACTGCGGCTGTTCAACTACCTTTAACGTAGTATTTAATGATTTTAATTGATTAATAAAATACTCTTTTATCTCGATAATTTCATCATCAGATAAATGATCACTCTTTTTGTTATCAAGCATAATATGAACTTGGTCATAAATAATATGATCGTATTGAGCTATTTTTCGTTGTAATGAACGTTGATTAAATATACCGCGTTTAGCCCACACTAAATCAACGCCATCTTCAGGACCAGGACGAAAATCTTCAAAGGTTTCAAATGTTTTTGGCTTTAGTATTTGATGATTACTGGCACAACCCGTTACCGTTATAATCATAAACATTAATAACCAGATCTTTAGTTGCATGTTTTCGTCCTCTCATCCATTTAGTAATAAATATATTGTTTATTACTGCACGATTATCTAGATTTCCCCACAAACAGTATGCCGTACTATAATTTAATATTAAACATGATGCAAAGAAAACATGAACGCCAAAAGAAATACAAAAAAAAAGAGCTAGCACAATGGCTAACTCTCTTTAGAAGAAGAAGAAGAAGAAGAAAAACAACAATAAATGCAATTACAAACGCGCTAATTCCGCTTTACGGGTTTTATTTACTACACAGAAATTACCACGACGAGTACGGCACTTTGAGCATCTTTCACACTCAACATCTGCTTTATAACCATCAAGCCAACGTTTAATTAACTTTGGCTCAGATAGTAATGGTCGTGATAATGCAAAAAATTCAATGCCAGTATTATTTGCCATGGCTTCAATAGCATCAAACTCACTCAAGCCACCGACAGTAATAACAGGGACATTAACGTCTTGGCTGATCACATCACCATATTGATGGAAGTAACCTTCAGGCTCAATGGTATAACCATCATAAGATTCGCCAACCATCGTGTCAGCTTTACCATGGACGTTACCCGAAATGATGATCGCATCAACACCAACAGCTTCTAGTTTTTTACAAATAAGGCGAGTTTCAGCAAATGTTAGTCCACCTTCAAAAAACTCCGAGGCCGTTAGTTTCACCAAAATTGGGAAATCATCACCCACTAAGGTTCTAATTTTCGCGTAAATTTCTAATAAGAAACGCATACGATTATCAAGGCTACCGCCGTATTGATCATCGCGTTGATTGTAATATGGGCTTAAAAACTGATTAATTAAATAGGTATGCGCCGCATGAATTTCAACGCCATCAAAACCAGAATCTTGAGCGCGTTTAGTCGCTAATGCAAAAGCTTCAACAATATAATCAATATCAGCTTGAGTCATTGCCTGACCCAATGTCTGAGTGCCTTTTTCAGCGACAGCACTTGGTGCAAAGATCACTCGTTCGCCAACGTTATAGGTTGTTTTAGTACCACCATAAGCAAGCTGCATCACAATTTTGGCATCGTATTGGTGAACAAGATCTGTGAGTTTTTGATATTCTTCGATAAAAGAATCGTTATACATACCCATCATGCCAGCATTGGGTTTTTCTTCTTCGACAATATTTGCATAACCCGTTACGATCAGCCCAACTTCCCCTTGTGCAAGCTCTTCATAAATGGCATAAAGTTTATCGGTCATATGGCCATCTTCTGTTGCCATATTTTCCCAGGTTGCACTACGAACAAAGCGGTTTTTTAATGCCATGTTACCAATACGGGTTTCTGTAAACAAAGTACTCAAATCAAATCCTCTTAAATATCGTTTGGTCTTATTTCACCAGCACCAAAAAAACCAAAAAGAACAGCACCTTAATACTGTTCTTTTTATGTGCATTTTTACTATAAGCGCTAAGCTGGAATGAATAATAACGCTAATATACCTAAAAATCTTTAATCTGGATTAAGATAATGTCAGTTCTATTAATTATATTCTTAGAAGTAATTTTAATAATATTTATACCGTCGCAGTAATTACAAAACAGTAACACCTTCAGTTTCAAGCACACTATTTGCACCTGCACGATCAATAATTTTAACTAATACAGATTGAATAGTTTCGTCTTCACGCACGTCATTATCACTGGCAAATTTTTGCTGTTGAGGCTCAGCGCCTTCTGCAAGCGTAAATGTAACCACGACTTCTGTCGCCACATCAGCAGTTTTACCAAAATAGGCCAGAGAAAGTTGAGGATATCCTTTAAATCCCTTTTTAACTTGTTTTGCAATCCGTTTTTTTGCTTTATCTACATTCATGGTTAATCCTTACTCATTTTCTCATAAAATCAAAACGGTACAGATTCATAATACGTTGATTTCAGCAGTGATAATACTTAAATTACGCCCTAATCAATCACAAACCAAGGTGGTGGTGCGCGTTTAGTCCATTTAGCAAACGTTGATTTATCACCTCGATAAAAATCACGGTAAGCCGTAATCGCATCACCTTCTACCTTGTAAGTATCAGGCATAGCTTGAGCAAAGGTCGTCAACCCTATTGCATCATATGAACATGCAGCAATAGTATTCAGCACTGCAATCGATTTATGATCGTTGTCTTTATCGTAACGAAATTTATACTCTTTATTTAATGCTATCGTTAACGCCTTTAACCACAAAAAATTATCGTATGATTGCTCAACCCACAATACACAAGGGTGATTAATGTGGGTTGATTTATAAGGTGTCGTAAATCCCTTTTTATTGAGAGCGGTACATAAAAGCTGCACACTTTCTAAAATCATTTTAACCACATGTTGATCACAGTGGTATTGCGCGCACTTTTCAATATCATCATCTAAAATAAAAATATTCATCGAATCGTCCTTTATTTGATGCACTAATAGTTTAGAAGAAAATAGTCATTATTATAAATCTATTTCAATATATGACCGTTGATAATGAGCTAATAATTGCTGTACCCCCATAACACTAATATCAAGCGTGGCGGTGTTAGTAAACGGATGGCATTGTAATGATGAATAGTTAAATATCGATTTATCAATAACCAACTCAACTTCATGATGGTGATCTTTTATTATATCCAAAATAGAAACCGCCCCAGGAATAGTACCAAGATACTTATCGAGCCGCCGTGGAGATGCAAAACTTAAACTTGTAACGCCTAGATGTAGGCTAAGTGATTTTAAATTAACACTTTTATCAGCCATAACAACCACTAAAAAGTGTCTACTCCCTTTTCTATCCTTAATGAATAGATTCTTTGTCGCCACACCATCAATATTCAAATCTAAAAGATGCGCTTGTTCACAGTTAAATACTGCAGGGTGTTCATGTTTTTTATAATCAATCGATAATTCATCAAGTACATTATATATATTCATCATTCAGCCTTTATTAATTTTAAAAATACCCCTAATAAATAAGCTATATTTATTTCCTGATTTATATTATTTAAATTTAATTAGAATTGATAACAATATTGAGTATTTATTTAAAAAATCAGAAGGATGATCATAGTAAAGCTAGGACTGAGCGCATAGAGCCTAGAATATACTAGGCTCTATGTGATGTGAGTTGTCAGTATTATATGAGAAAACCTAACTACCACATCAACTAAGCAACAGCAGAACATTGCTTAGTAATAAAACTAAAGCGCGTTTTACTTATAGAAAGCTTCAACAGTGCCTTTTAAAGTAATCAGTAACGGGTTGCCGCGACGATCTAATGCTTTAGACGGCACTTTTATCCAACCTTCACTGATGCAGTATTCTTCAACATCAAAACGCTCTTTGCCGTTAAATAGAATGCCGATCTCATATTCAAAAGCAGCTTCTAGGTAATGTGGGCTACGAGGATTACCAGAAAGGTGATCAGGTAAAGTCGGGCGTGATGTAGTATCGTTCATGTTGATGCCTGTCGAAAATCAAAAGTGCGCTATTGTAGACAATCTAAGACTGACGCTCAAGAGTTGTATTCTTTTGAGTAGATAAAATATACATCATTGACAAAGCATTATCAGCGGCTCGATTTTTATATCATCCAACTGTTGATAGACACTGATTGCCTGTTTTGCTTCTTTTTTAGGGGTTTTCTGAGTCGACTTTAAAAAGCTATGAATAATAACGATATCACCGTCTTTTGTTTTAACGAACAATACTCTTGCTGATTCTTTGCCATTATCGACCCTTAACTTATAAATTAACCCTTTATATTTCCATATTTTTGGATTGAGTAATTTTAAACTTTTACAATGATAAATATCATTATGGGATTGATAAGATAGAAATTTATGCTCAATGTTTAATTGTAACTTTGCTGAAATGTCATCAAAAAAGTTATAAAGTGCTATCGTTCTCGCTTCTTTTTGTACTCTATAAATGTTCATTTTTTTATCGTTAGCTTAACGCAATATATTTGACATTAGGCTCTTCAATAATGAAAAGCCATATGATTCTTTTTTATTCCGGAAGTACCCAATCTGGGCGCGGAAAATGGCAAGTGTAGCCATTCGGTTGATGCTCAAGATAATCTTGATGTTCAGGCTCTGCTTGCCAAAAATTACTCGCAGCCACCACCTCGGTCACTATTGGTCCAGGCCAAATAGTGGAAGCATCCATCTGCTTAATAATATCTTCGGCAATAGCCTTTTGCTCATTAGACATATAGAAAATAGCAGAGCGATAAGACGAACCGATATCATTCCCTTGCCGATTAGGGGTTGATGGATTATGAATTTGAAAGAAATAAGCAAGGATTTTAGCAAAGCTTGTTTGCGTGGTATCAAAGGTAATTTCAATCGCTTCAGCGTGGCTACCATGATTGCGATAAGTCGCATTATCAACATCACCGCCAGTATAACCAACCCGTGTAGATACTACACCGTGTTGGCGACGAATAAGATCCTGCATTCCCCAAAAACATCCACCAGCCAGTATTGCTTTTTCGAGACTCATATCACTACTCCTATTGTCACATTGCGTGAACCCATGAGTTTTCATACAACCACAAGTTAATATTTATCGCAATAGCTTTGGACAGCCAAATATTTTAAATCTTAAATAGAGTTCCACAACAATAAACCATTCCTCCAGCAACAGGCGCATTGACTATAAAAATTACCGCTTATTATTTAATTTATTGGTTAACTAGATGCTATTACTATATTTCACGATCGCCAACACCCACAATCCTGATACCTATTGCGGTATATTGTTCTAATTATAAAAAGCCATATCTAATTGGGATGTAGCTGATGACTTGCTGATTTTCCTTTACACCAATGTCCACCTGCATGTTGTTTGAAAGCACACATTCTGGACCATTTACCACTTACATTAGCGTAACGTTCCATAAATTGTTCACTATGCTCAAGCCAAGCGGCTGGCGTTATTCCCAATTGCTGTAAAATCTTAGGTTGATTCGATGTTATAAACCCTTTTTTATCACTGCGAATACAGCGACCAGTCCAGTCTATAAGTTCAAGATAATCGGCAAAAGCAAAGTTTATTCCGGCTGTTTTAGCCTGATGCTCTGCGCCAACAAAGGGTAATAATTGAAAATGACTACTCTTTGATGGTGATTGTTTAGCGGAGGTTTTCTGTTGCTGATATTCACGAATACGCTGCTGAATTGAGGTGAAATCTGATTGCTCTAATGACGGCGTAACACCTGCCCTAATCGGATTTAAGTCAACATACATCATGCAAGATAGTACCGCTTGCTCGTCTAATAATGCTTGAGACTTAAACCGCCCTTCCCAAAATGCTCCTTTGCATTGATCTTCTTTATTAGCTTTTCGTGCTATTTCTTCATTAAGACAGCGCATAAACCAGCTAATACTGCCTAATCGTTGTTGCCATTCAGCGACTAAATTTGATAACGCTTGCTGTTTTTTAGCACCTATCTGGCCCTCTTTTAAAAAATCAACGGCAATAGGATGACCATTAAATAACTGTAACCAGCGTGATATTACCGCTTCAGGGAGAAGCTTTTGTTGCTGCTCAGTATCTATTTTTAGTACCAAATGGTAATGGTTACTCATCACTGCATAAGCGCATACATCAATACAAAAGACAGCTGCTAATTGTTTGATTTTATTTACTATCCAACCTCGACGATGATGATAGTTCTTGCCGTTATATGGATCGTCACCACATAAATATGCTCGCCGTACGCAGCGATTTATCACATGATAAAAAGGTGTAATTTGAGGCTCGATCAATTTACGTCTTGAGATTGTCATCGGTTTCACCATAAGCAACTTGAAGCTTAAGTGTAGTCACTCATGGTTAATGTGCAATGTTATGGCTGTCCTTGTTCTTTTTCTTATTTCTTTTATAGATCACAAGTTAACCATTCAGCTAAAAGCATGACTCAATACAGTTATTATTTTAAAAAATGAGAGCTAGGCTACAAAACGTTATGGCTAATCATTGTCTAATCCCACCCAATGAAATTATTTGAATAATCAGACGATTGTATAGCTAACGAAGATATATATGAACAATATAACTATAGCGCAACCAGCAACACTAACAATGCCTTTACTGCTTACTCAAGTAGACACCGAACTTAGCCAACACCAACTTGATTTGATCGCGATAAAAGGATCATATTCGCAATTTTTTGACTATTTTAATGCCCTATTAGCTCCATCGATTAGTGGCTGGGTTGATGCGGTTAATAGTGATCACCAAACTCTATCTAATCTCAATAGTCATTATGGCAATTTAGCTTTTGCGCATTATCTTGCCCGTCAATATGATACTAGTCGTTGGTCAGAAGAAGTGACGGTTATGACTCGTGGTTTTATTACTATCACAGATCAAAAACTGTCTTTTAGCCCAATTAATATTCATCATATTTACGATTATCTATTTACCGAAATGGTAGATATCGATGTACTCAAACATCAGTTTAGACACTTATTGATCACTGATAATATTAATTATTTATATCGCAATACTCCGCCGTGTATACACAGATATGCTATTGATGATTCGGAAAATATAGCAAAACGGATACAGCACAATATCTCTTTCTTATGGATGCTATATATCAAAACAATCGCGACCATGACCCAAGCAATCATTAACACTAAATAGTTACCGATATAACAACGCCACATCATTCAGTAATAGATATCTCTTACTGAGTGATATGGCGATAAAAGTCGATGCTATAACAGCAACTAGTTTAAAGTAGTTGTCTTAGTTTATGTCCAACTAATGGATCGTTAGGAACAAGTTGCTGAGCCATTTCTAGCAGTTGAATTGCATCTTGTGGGTGATCATCTTGATGTTTTATCGCGATATCAATCAAAGGCTGTACATCAATTTGAGCTTGATGCTCTTGTACATGTGCTTCTTTTTCATCGATA
Source organism: Photobacterium andalusiense (assembly GCF_900185625.1). Lineage (GTDB taxonomy): Bacteria > Pseudomonadota > Gammaproteobacteria > Enterobacterales > Vibrionaceae > Photobacterium > Photobacterium aquimaris. The sequence continues at coordinate 88,361 of NZ_FYAJ01000002.1, read as the reverse complement.
AGAATATTATGTGCGGTACTCAATAAACCAAGACGATGCTCGGAGTAAGCATTGGCTTTATTGAGACTCTGGTAATACTCTTCTTTAAAACGTAATGTTTTGGTTTGCTGACGGAACTGGGCAATATCAATTTGCTGATGACGTATAAAATCTACTGCAACCTGCTTATAAAATCCAAATTTATTAAGATAAGTCGCATGGGTTCCATGTCCCATTCCAAATACCCGTAAATGTGTCAGCTCAGGGTAACGTTTAGCATGCAGACGATCTATATTATTGGTGGGATCATAAATGATATACCCTTTAGCTTTGCCTAAATCGAGATCATGATAGTTACTTTCCCAATCAAACTGCTGTGCTAATGCAGTACTTGATCTGTCATCCCACGGTGCAATCGCTTGATTCTTGGTGCTCACAGGGTGAAACAATAGCACTTGATCAAGTTGTAATAAGTTCGCAAATGCACCCACAGCAAAACCACCACGACTTAACCCATAACCTAATCGATATTTAAATGGTTCAAGTAAGGTCGATAATTGCTCAATAAAGAATATTAAGTTACGACTACGAAACCAATTACTTTTACCTAAATGCTGAAAAGAAATAACATTAACTTGCTGTTTTTTGGCTAAACGATAACCCCAAGGTGCAAAATCATCATGCAGATCTTGCTCCAAAATATTGGTTCCCGCAGGTGAAAATGTAAATAGTAATGGCTTATTCACATCAATAAACTCATACTTAACAAACACATCACCAACTAAATCACCTCCCGCCATCGGTAATTGTACTTGTTGCTGCGAACGAGAGAGTGTTAACCACTCATCTAACCAATACAATAATTTCATTTAACTCACCTTTAAAAACAACCGCGAAAGTGTAACAAAGATCACAGTCAAACGAAAATATTAGTTAGATTACTAATCATTAGTTCTATTAATAAATTTCTCCAATAATCGCCAACACCTTCTTATTAAACAATTTGTTGACTTTCCCCATAGTGGAAGCTTTATAGTGTTATACAAAATAAAACATAACGAGATCACCATGAAAAAATCATCTATTGCTGTTCTTTTTGCGGCACTCCTTTCTACTACAGCTTTTGCAACTGATTCTATCGCCGATCATAGTCAGCATATGCCCATCACAAATCTCGCCGCATCAAAAACAATGATGGACGATTCGATGACAGCAATGTCAGGAATGCATTCTTTGAAATTAACAGGTGATCCAGATTTAGATTTTATTGCTGGTATGCTGCCTCATCATGAAGGAGCTATCGTGATGAGTGAATCAATCCTACCGACATTAACTGATCCTGCTGTACATCAATTAGCTATCGACATTATTAAGTCACAAAAAGCAGAAGTGATTTATATGAAGCAATGGTTGGCTTCTCATAAAGAGTTACCACTTGCTCAACGAGATATGGCTAATTCAAAAGAGATGATGGATAAATCAATGAAAATCATGCATAACATGATGAAGGTTAAACTAACGGGTAACCCTAATATTGATTTTATGGCAGGCATGCTCCCTCACCATGAAGCTGCTGTCGAAATGACTGAAGTCATCATGCCTTACTTAAAAGATCAACCGACTAAAACCTTTGCGACAACCATTGTTAAAGCACAACTTAAAGAAATTGCATTTATGAAGACATGGTTAAAAAATAATGCTCCCGCGATGCAAAAAACAACGGTTACGAAAGCAATGACAGGACATGAGCACCATTAATAATCGTTAAATTTATTATTAATATCTAAAAAAATCCGGCTCATTTAAGCCGGATTTTTTGGGTTATTTAATCAATTGAAAACTCTTTATATTGACCACTTTCAAGCCCATCAACCGAAATATTCCCTACAGATACACGATGTAACGCTAATACTTCATTTTGAAAAAAGCCAAACATCCGTTTTACTTGATGATACTTACCTTCAACTAATGACAACCGCGCTTTATAGTCAGAGAGTATTTCTAAATCTGCAGGCTTGGTAGTGATATCCTCATAGCCAAAGTAAATCCCCTTTTTAAATACTTGAATGTATTCCTCGGTTAATGGTTTAGATAGCGTAACCTCATACACTTTAGCGAGCTTTGTTTGTGGCAAACTTATTTGACGCGACCATGCACCATCATTGGTTAATAACACTAACCCTGTGGTATTAAAATCTAAACGCCCCACAATGTGTAACTGCTCTTTTTGCGGATGATCAATAAGATCTAATACCGTTTTATGTTTTAAGTCTTTGGTTGCGCTTACAATACCTTGCGGTTTATGCAACATAATATAAATCGGTTTATTATTCTGCAGACATCGTCCATCCAATTCGACTTCTGTAAATTGGGTAACTTTTTGATGAGTAGAGTGCGCTACCAATCCATCGACAATGATTCTTTTTTGAGCCACTAAAAGGCGCGTATCTGAAATAGAATGAGGACTATTTTGACTAATAAAACGATCGAGGCGATGAGTATACGATTTCATGAAATGATGATAGCCATAATATAGAGAAAATTTACCGTTGGAATAATAACAGAAATGAGACGTAGCTATCTTTTAAAACATTAGAATGCAGCTTAAAAAACCGCCCTGCATTCTAAATAAAGCAAATGCTAAAACCTACTGTTTAGTAAGATAAAATTAACGCGTAAATTTATCGCCCCATTGTGGCCATAACGCACCAAGATCCATATGATCCTCGATGGTATCAGCAATACGATCAATACCTTGCTCACGAATCTGCTCAAAATCAGGAGTTTGTGTGGCTTCTAAACCCGCCCAGTATAAAATTGCATCACATGCGGCTTGTTGTTCAAAAATACCGTGTAAGTAAGTGCCAAACACCTGATTATCACAACCTAACTGACCATCAGGGCCATCGGTTAATTGTAATGGTGCGTTGGCACTAACACCTTGAGTTACACCAGCATGAATTTCATAACCTTTTACCGCAACAGGTGTTTGATTTGGCAGTGTTAACGTGCCTTTTGTTTGTTGTAGGCATTTGTTTTTCTCAATGGTTGTCGCAATAGATAAATAGCCTAAACCACGGCTTACTCCTGCTTCACCTTCAATTGCATACGGATCGGCAATGGTTTCACCTAACATCTGATAACCACCACAAATTCCCATTACTTTGCCACCTAAACGTAAGTGACGCTGAATCTGCTTATCCCACCCTTGTTGACATAAAAAGGCTAAATCGCTACGAACACTTTTAGTGCCAGGAATAATGATTAAATCTGCGGCAGGAAATGACTGTCCTTTACCGACGAACTGTAAATTAACTTGAGGATGCATGCGCAGTGGATCAAAATCAGTATGGTTACTCACCCGTGTAAGAACAGGAACAACCACTTTTAACTGATGATCTGCAGCTTCAACTTGCTGACAATTGATCGCATCTTCAGCTTCAAGCATTAGACCATGTAAATACGGTAAAACACCTAATACAGGCTTACCTGTTTTTTGTTCTAGCCATTCTAAACCAGATTCAAGCAACTTGATATCACCACGAAAACGATTAATAACAAAGCCTTTAACACGTGCTTGTTCTGATTCAGACAACAATGCCAACGTGCCATAGATATGCGCAAATACACCACCACGATCAATATCTGCAATAATGATCACGGGCACATCGGCTTTTTCAGCAAAGCCCATATTCGCAACATCATTGTCACGTAGATTAATTTCAGCTGGGCTACCCGCCCCTTCAATAATAATCGTCTGATACTGTTGTTGCAGCAGCGTGAAAGATTCCATAATCGGTGCCATCACCACTTTCTTATAGTTGTGGTAACCAACAGCATTCATATCAGCTAAAGCTTTACCCTGAACGATAACTTGTGCGCCAACATCAGTGTTAGGCTTGAGTAACACTGGATTCATATGCACGCTCGGTTCAATACCACATGCTTGTGCTTGAACAGCCTGTGCTCGCCCTATCTCGCCACCGTCTTGGGTTACGGCACTGTTTAAGGCCATATTTTGTGATTTAAACGGAGCAACGTTAATTCCGCGGCGTGCCAATACACGGCATAATCCTGCCACTAGCACACTTTTACCAGCATCAGAGGTTGTACCTTGTACCATTAGTGCGCGTGTTGTCGGCTGTAATGTATCCGTCATTTACTCATTCCATGTTGATAGTATCGGGCTGCGATAATCACTGTTTGTCGGTACTTATTAAGTATCCGATAGAAAAAGACGTTTCAATTATCGCTAATATGATATAAATAGTAATCATTTTCTATTTATCCTTTATGAATTATCTCCTTTTTCACTCTCACGTTATCAAAAAATTAGCGCCACCTATTGCAATTACCATTGCCAGCGTTTTATTTGGTTTAGCACACTTTAGCGGTGATCCCTTATTTATCATAATTGCAACATTGGCTGGCATACTTTATGGGCTAAGCTATTATTGGACTAGGAAGATAACGATCGCTATCGTGATTCATTTTGCATTTAATTTAGTATTTTTTACTTATCCACTTCCATTGTAAACATGCAAATCTGAGTATCATTCGATGTGATTTAATAATACAACGCAGGGATAAGGAGCAAAGGGACATGTCTAAATTATTGCTCATTGATGTTCTCAATAATCCAAAAACATTACTCAAGATTGATGCTAAACACAGCTATCAAGTTATTACCGAAGCTCGGCATCTATCATTATTAGGCCAATTACGGGCGCGTTGCCAACTTGCACAAATTGAACAAGATTTGCCGCTGCACACTCAACAACAATTAATGTCAGGCTTTTATAGCTATCAAAAACAACAGCAGCAGCTGGTACTAGAGCATCAGCATCTTACAGAGCTGTTTCAAGGAGTGATTAGCAGTTGGCGTTATTTACGCGGCAGCGCATTACAATGGCTTGATTGTGATATGTTTGCAGGAAGGGTCAAACATAATATTGATATTTATGTGCCACCACAACATGTGCCCAACGTTGAAAAAGCTCTGCTAAGTAATGGCTGGCGCTATAAAAACATTGCTGACTATGAAGAAACGTTTTATCGCCGCTGGGCGCAACAAACCACACCGCTGATTCACAAACAACGCCGAACTGAAGTAGCAATTCACTTTCAATTATTACCCAAAACCTTGAGTAATAAACTGAACTCAGCACCTTTGCTACACCATCATTTATCACCTCGTATTTGTGAGCCTGCAACATTATTATCGCCCGATGCGATGGTACTTCACCAAGCCATAATGTTATTTAACCAAATAGATTATCAGTATGGATTACGTGATATTTATAGCTTATATTTGCAATTTATTTACTTTAGCCAACACCCTACTTTTTGGCATAATTTGATTCAACTCCAACAGCAAGTCGGTAACGATAATAGCCTGTATCTTGCGGTAAGTTTATGCCGTGATTTATTCAATTTATCGGTTCCTGAGACTGCACTCGCCTATTTTCAACAACAAAAATCACATCGCGTCTGTTATTGGATTTATAAGCAACGTTTTATTGATGCGTTTATTTATCAGTTTCCTTTACATCGTAATGCTGACTATCGAGATGCGGTAAAATCATTACGCTTTCGAGGCCGTTTAAAACAAATGCCTATATATTGTATTGTGCCTCATATCATTAAGCGATTAATTATTAACAGTATTCCACACGATGATGAAGAAGTAATTTACTAGCAATAATTAACCCAGTGAGGCATTGCACACTCACTAGGCTTAATATACGTTTACACCGACAAAACTTTTGCTAAAAAACGCTGTAATTGTTCAGTCACAAATTGTGGTTGTTCTAAGTTACTGATGTGTCCCGCGTCTGGAATAAGCACGTATTCACTGCCATCAATCGCATCATGCATTAATTGCGCTTCCAGCGGTGGACGCGGATTATCTTCAATGCCTGACATAATTAATGTTGGTAGTGTCAACTGCTCAATATCATCAAAGGTATCACGACGACCAAATACCATACGTCCCATCTCAGACACAGCAACAGCACGATCCCCTTGCAAGCTTGATAAATGTTCGCGGAAATCACTCACTAACTGTGGATTATGAAGATGACCGTCACGACGGAAAAATAATGGCGCAATCATATCAATCAATGCCGCAGGTACTTGTTGCTGATCGCGTAACGTATCTAGCATTGCAAAATATTTCGCATGTAACACCTCCGGTTCATAGCCTAAGAATGTATCCATCAACACCAAAGCTGTCACACGAGTAGGTGCTTTGAGCGCTAACTCAGCACCCCACATACCGCCAACAGATAACCCAATCATCGCAAATTTTTCAATCTGCAAATGATCAAGTAAGTCCAAGACATTATCAGCATAGTCACGTAAGGTACGCGTCGCCATCGGCGCACTATCAGAACTGCCGTGAGCCCAAAAGTCAGGTACAATACAACGATAATGTTGGCTTAATACCTCAATTTGCGGCGCCCACATTGCACTATCCCATAAATAGCTATGACCAAAGACCAGTACAGGACCTGTACCTTGATCACGATAAGTCATCTGCTGACCATCAATAGCGAACCTTTGCATTGTTGGTATCCTTTTTTAGTTAACATTTTTGATTAATATGGATGAGTTATTACGCTACGTTATTGCAACACACTAGCATAACAACTATACCATTGATGTTACTTGGTATTTATTTCGAATATGCGCAAGTCCTTGGCGATAGAATACCCAAGCACATAATCCAGCGGCTATATTACCGAGCATTGCTCCAGTAAACAGCCCTGATAAGCCCGCAAAATGGGCTCCAAGCCATAACACTGGTAAATAACACACAAATAATCGTAATGCAGAAATCAGTAATGCACGCATTGGTAGCCCCATTGCATTACAGACCGACACCATCAACATACAAATACCTAATGCCCCTAAACTGATAGGTACACGAGTTAAATGAATCATCAGAATATGTTGTACTGAGGTATCTGTGGTTAATAGCTGTGTTAATGATTGCGCGCTCAAAAATAGTACTGCGGCAATCGCAATTTGCCATAGCAGCACAAATCGCACAGCTATCGTGATTAACGCTTCAATACTGGCGATATCTTTACGTCCCAGCAAACGCCCCACCATCGGTGGCATTGACATAGTGAGCGCAAGTACCACCACTAGTGAAAAGAATTCTAGTCGTGATCCTAATGCCCAGGCTGCAACTGTTGCAGCACCAAAACCGGCCACTAATTTAGTTGCTAAAATCGCTGAAACTGGCGGTAATAATTGGCTTAACATTGCCGGTGCCATAATATGAACTAATTCTTTAATCGCTTTATAAATCGCTAATCCTCGCCAGTCAAAACTCAACCATTGACGTTTAATTAACAGCGGATAAACCACTAACATACCAATAGTGAACGAGGAAATCGTTGCCCATGCTGCACCGTTAATACCCATATTAAAAGTAAACATGAATAACGGATCTAAACCAATATTAAGTACACTAGTAATGACCATCATAATACCCGGAAGCAAGGTATTACCATTAGCGCGACAAATGCTATACGCAAAGTACACCATCGAGCCACACCAAGCACTCGCCAGCCATACAGGCCAATAACTATCAATTACAGCAAACACATTAGATGGCGCACCAAGCAACCATAATAATTGATGGCGACCAAACCAGATTGCAGCACACAATGCCATAATGCCGAGATCGCCAATAATCACCACCACACCGCCGAGCTGACGCGCACGATGATGATCATTATTGCCTAACACTCGTGAAATTAATGCCGTGGTCGCAATGCCTAACCCAACCTGTAAACCAATAACTAACATTTGCATTGGTAAGGTAAAGCCTTGCGCAGCTAAAGGTAGAACACCTAGTTGACCAATAAAGGCACTATCAACTAATTGAAAACTCATTAGCGACAGTACACCAAATAACATCGGCCACGTCATAGTGAACAATTGATGGGCTAAGCCATGGGGTTCGAAATGAGTACGTGTTTTTTGTTTCATAATAGTAACTTAAATAAAACGTTTATATAAATATCTAGTGTCAAGCCACAACCTTGTACTCAATACCAATAAAAAATCCCCGCCATAGCGAGGATCAGAAGTAATATTGAAGCGTTAATTAGCGTATAACTAATTTTACTAAATCTGCTGGGCGATAATAAACTGATTTCAACACTTTTCCTGCTCGAATAAGTTTACCATCGACATCTACATCCTGTGCACATTTAGCAATAATATAATCACCTTTAGTGCTTGCCATTAATACAACACCTTGCTTGGCATAGAAAGCTTCTGTTTCGTCGTATTGCTGCTGACTACGACATACTTTACTCATATTGCTTGAATGAACTTCATTCCAACAATCAATAAAGTTAAAACCTAGGCGCTCAGACATTTGTAATAAAATATCAATTAGGTAACTGATGCCAATATTATCACCAATTTTTTTATCGCCTAAATGCACCAAACGGCCCATTAATACATACACTGAATCAACAATAGCATCGGCTTGTTCAACTAAAGAATCAGCTTCAGCTAGTTCGGTCATTTCTTCAACCGCTAATGACGTATGTAAAGCATCAGCTTGTTCATCAAGGCTGGCAGGATTTTCAATATCTAAATCAAAGGTGGAACGAAACTCTCGAATATCGCTGTAAAGGTGATCGAAAAGGGATTGGTCTAGCGTAGAAAGCTTCATTCGAATATCCTTGTTTCAGGTTTAAAGGCTGGCGGGATTGTAGATTGATCATCAGACTAATGCTCTCAACAAAATCACGCGACGGTCGAAGATACTAATCCAATCCTTTACCAGATACAAAACCAATTACTTAAAAATCGTTAGCTTGATGACAAAATAGACTTAACTATTGTTAGACGACGCTAAAACATAACAATTGAGATATCATTATTCGTATTTAATCACTTGCGAATTAAAGTAAAGCCAATAAAATTTCTACGATAATGCTCATAGCGAGATAATAATATGTATGTTGGAGAAGTGATGATTGCAGGTCACCGTGGCGCGCGTGCAGTCGCCCCAGAAAACACATTAATATCCATGAAAGCCGCAGCTGATGCTGGCGCAACATGGATTGAGACCGATACTCAACTGTGTGATGATTTAATCCCAGTCATTATTCATGATAAAAGTGTTCGTCGTTGTACTAATGGTTCTGGAAGTGTACGCCATAAAACACTCAATGAACTAAAGCAATTAGACGCTGGAAGCTGGTTTGCAACTGAATTTGCAGGCGAAACAATTCCAACATTAACTGAGTTACTGCAAGCTTGTGACGATTACGGATTAAATCTCAATCTTGAAATCAAAGTCCATTATGAAGAAGAAGTCGAACTTCAAGTGCGTAAAACGATTGAAGCAATTAAAGACTATGGTTTCGATACTGAACGCTTAATTCTTTCTAGCTTCTCTTACAACGCAGTAAAGTACTGCTTACAACAATGGCCAGAAGTTCGCCGTGGACTGATTATTGAAGACTGGGTGCCCGATATTGCCCGCTTAGATGCTAAGCTTGATCTCTACAGCATTCATTTAGATCATCATTTACTTAATCAAAAGCTTGCACAAGAAATTACTGATGCTGGTAAAGTGCTCCAAATATGGACCATGAATGATCCTAAAAAAGTAGAGAAATTTACTCGTTGGGGCGTTAGCACTATTATTAGTGATGATCCTGGCTTATTAATTTCAGCAACAAATAACCAATAACTACTTCCTAAGATATTGTTTGCGAGTCAATTATTTTAAATGATTGACTCGCTACAGCACATCCTTTTCCTCTCTTATTTATTCACTCTTCGTTAATCACTGTTAACCTATAATTAAGACAGCTATTATTAACATTTAAAATCGCAACCTTATATTCCAAAATAATACAAACAATTTGTGTTTGATCTCATTAAAATGTAACTATATGTTTATAGGGAATATAAATTATTATCATTCTATTTATAACTCTCTTTTATTACACACAAAATCAGATAATTATGCTAACAACAGTCGAACGACAACTTATTTGATATCTAGTGGAGTACACTATTCATGTCAGCTTATGACACCATCTGTATAATGGCAGCCATTGCTATCCTTATATCAATTATTAATCACCGTATCGGTAAGTTTCAGCCGACCATTGCCATCACTGGCTGGTCAATAGCAATATCATTTATTCTCTTAATATTGAGTAAATTAGGCTATATACCATTGAATGATGAACATGAACTGATTCAAATGGTACAAGGTGTAAAATTTGATGATTTCCTACTCAAAGGAGTATTGGGTTTCCTCCTCTTTGGTGGAGCATTAAATATTCAGTTACCTCACCTTAAAGATCAAAAGTTTGAAATATCATTTCTAGCACTTGTTGGTACTGTTTTCTCAACCTTCTTTATTGGTACTGTGTTGTGGGTGCTATTTAAAATTTGCACCATTGATATTGATTTTATCTATTGTTGTTTATTTGGCTCACTGATCTCACCAACCGATCCAATTGCGGTATTGGCCATTGTTAAAAAACTCAATGCACCTCAACGGATCTCGACCCAAATTGAAGGTGAATCACTGTTTAATGACGGTGTTGGCTTAGTTATTTTTGTTACTCTGTTTGAAATCGCATTTAGTAAAACTGCCCCTACGGTATCAAGCACTGCACTGCTGTTTATCCGTGAAGCATTAGGCGGTATTGCGTTTGGTGCAGTACTTGGGGTGGTATTCCATTTCTTAATTAAAACCTCACATGACAATATGTTCCGCTTAATTTTAACCATTTTAATTCCAACATTTGGTTATGTGGTAAGTGAGCATATTGAAGTTTCAGCACCGCTTGCGATGGTTGTTGCGGGTATTATTATTGGTAACTGGACCCGTAATACGATATCAAAAGAAGCTTCTCATCAGATCTCACATTTATGGGAACTGGCCGATGAAATTTTAAACGCGATTTTATTCTTGCTGATCGGCTTTATGATGATCACCTTTAGTTTCCACTTTATTGATATTTTGGCAGTGGTGATTGCAATACCGCTAGTATTACTAAGTCGTTATCTAACGATTAAATACTCTTATAAAGTATTTAGCCGCCACCGTCGCTATAACCCACTATCGATTAAAATATTAACGTGGGGAGGATTACGTGGCGGATTAGCGCTAGCAATGGCAATGGCGATTCCAACCGGAATACCGATTGGGTTTAGCCCTGATATTGATGTTAAAGAAATCATTGTATTAATGACTTATGCCGTGGTGATTTTCTCAATCATTGTCCAGGGTTCCACAATTACCCCAATGATTTATCAAGCAAAAGCTGAACAAGAAAAAATGGATCAAACTGCTGCTGATAGCGTCTCAACCACAGAGCCATCAACATCTGATACCGATAATCGTTAATCGTTAATCGTTAATCGTTAATCGTTAATCGTTAATCGTTAATCGTTAATCAGCATACTGGCCACCGCCAATAACGGTGGCCTTTTTATTCCAAGGTTGCTGAAATTAAACATTAATGTAATAAAAATGTTGACCACTGGAAAATTAATCATATGATGATCATTACTTATTAATTAACCGTTATGACGCTTATGAGCAAGGATTGCACTCTCGTTGAATGGAGCAAAGATCGCATTTGGTATTGCACGATGCCATACCGCGTTGCAGGTGCGCCAATTGACCATCGAATGACAATAATTCGATTGAATAACAATAAACTGTTTATCCACTCTCCTATTGATATTACCCCAAAACTACAGCGACAGATTAGCCAATTAGGTGATGTTGGTTACGTGGTCACCCCGAATAAAAGTCATAATATTTATCTTTCTGATTGGTGGCTCGCTTATCCTCAAGCCTATTTTTATGCACCGCCAGGACTCATTCATAAACGCAGTGATCTTACCTTTGATGATGCCCTTGGTAATAAAACACCCTATCATTGGCAAGGACAATTACTGCAAACCGTTATTCGCGGCAGTGATACGATGGAGGAAATTGCTTTTTGTGATCCTCATTCACAAACGCTTATTTTAGGTGATGCTTTAGCATGGATGGTAGAAAGCCGTCACCCACTGACGTTTGCTATTGCGGTTCTCAATGGTTGCTACTTTAAACCAGCAATGCCGTGGTATTGGCGTATTACTTTTCAAAACCACACCCAACTTCGACAATCAATTCAAGAAATTCTCACTTGGCCTTTTGAGCGTATTATTCTGTCACATGGGAAAGTCATTGATAATAATGCCAAAGCACATTTCTCGAATGCATTCAGTTGGTTAATGGCACATAAAATAAAGATTACCACCACCAAAAAAGCATAAATAAGCTATATATCGATTATTTAAATAGATAGGCCACAATAGATATCAATTTATGTGCAAGATCAATATCGCCACTACTCTAAACGTGCATAGTAATTATAATAATGATAACAACACCCATAGCGATATTTATTATGCTCAGTCGCTAGAGTTTAGGAGTTAATTAATGAACTTATTGAAACTTTATTCTCGTGATATTCTCGGTCTTAGTGTGGTTGGATTTTTTATCCTTAGTGTGCTTGGCTTGATTTTCGGTACCATTGCATTATTCAATTATGTTAGTGGTGATACGGTATTAGCAACATCAAATGCTCAACTTGCAGTATTACATATTGCTTTTATTATTCCGGCACTGATCATCGGCCATTATATTAATCGCCCATCTTGGGTTGCCGCTGTAGAAAAACTAAAATTTACGCGAGAAATAAAATAACGCGACACTGGTATATTCACTGACGCTGATTAATATTATTCTTCTGCAAATTTCTGGCGTAATAACGTTACCATTGCGCGCGTTTTTTCAGGTAAAAAACGCCGCGATGGGTAAACTAAGGTCATCATAATATCGGAGTAATTAATATCAGTTAACACTTGAACTAATTTCCCTTGCTGTAAAAATTCCCGCATTAAAATAGTCGGTAATAATCCTATACCCTGCCCTAAACTTGCCATATGTTGAATCATATTAATATCTTCTGATACCAGTCGTATTTTGGATCCTTCCGGCAATAAAGTCGCATTATAACTGCTGGTTAATAACCAATGCTGCTGCAACTCTGCCATATTTTTAGGCTCTGAGTGCTGCTGTAAATAAGCAGGTGATGCAAATAATCCATTGGTCGAGGTTAAGAATGTTTGCTGTACATAATCATGGTTAATAATTTCAACCATATTTGGCAATAACTGCAAGTCAATATTTTCTCTTTCTAAATCAACACTTTTTTGCAAATAAACTAATTCCAACCTCACCAATGGAAATTGGCTAACATAGGTATTTAATACTTCAGCAAACATCGGAGATGAAATAAAAGAGGCTGTCGCCGCTAATCGTAATGTGCCTTGTAAACTATTTTGCTGGCTTTCAAGTAAATTGATTGCATGATTAACATCCGTTAATGGTTGGCTGATATGTTGATACAGTAAGCGCCCATTTTCAGTTAATTCTATGTGACGCGTAGTACGGATCAGTAACTGACAATGAAGCGCTTTTTCTAATTCTTGCAACCGACGACTGACTTTTGAACGTTGTAATCCATGCACTGTCGCAGCCGCACTAATACCACCATGCCTTACTGTTAGCATAAATAAATACAGGTCATCCATTGATGCTTTCATCAAAATATCCACTATTGTCCTATTTTTAGTACGTAAGTGTCACATTTGTTGCAGTATTTAATCAAGCTCAATATTTTTATACTGAATGCTTGATCATGACCATCGGAATATTCTATGCCTAATTCTCATACCACTTTTCAACGTTGGATGCGTTGCCTTATTGTGCTTTTTATTCTACTGGTGACTTATATTGTTATTGCTGATAGATACGTTCCATTAACCAGTGAAAGTCGTGTTCAAGGTTATGTTGTACAAATAGCGCCTCAAGTATCAGGAACAATTACCCAAGTCGATATTAAAAATAACCAACCCGTATCCAAAGGCGAGTTGTTATTTCGTATTGATAATCAAAAGTATCGTTTAGCCGTTGATGAAGCGCAAGTTGCATTAGAGCAAGCTCACCAACAAGAACAAGGGTTATATGCACAAGCCAATGTAGCTAAGGCTAATATTGCCACCAGCCAAGCTAATTATAATAATGCTCATCGTGACTTTATCCGTATAAATCAGTTAGCCAAAAAAAATCTTGTTTCAGCATCAATGCGTGACAATGCTTATGCAAAAAATGAAACCGCATTGGCTAATTTAGCCGCGGCAAAGCAACAGGCGGTGGTAATCAACACCCAACTGGGGCCTAAACTAGGTCAAAGTACTATCGTCTTAGCAGCTGAAAATGCCTTAGCGCAGGCAAAACTGAATTTAGCCCATACTGATGTCATTGCTCCTAGTAATGGTGTGATCACTAATCTTCAAGTAGATATCGGTACTATGGCAAATGCCAATCAACCGATGCTGACTTTTATTCCTACAGATTCAATGTGGGTAACGGCGGATTTTAGAGAAAAATCTATTGCTAACTTCCATGACCATTCAAAAGCTTATGTCGCTTATGACGCTTTACCTGGTCAAGTATTTCCATTGACCGTTAATAATCGTGATTACGGTGTTGCTGCTGCTCAGCAAATGGCTAATGGTCATCTTACGCATATCGACACCAGTAACCGTTGGGTCCGTGATGCACAACGAGTACGAGTTAATTTCACCAGCCAACAACCATTGCCTCCACAACTCTTTGTTGGCTCTCGTGCAACAGTTGTTGTCTACCCACAACATGATCCTATATGGCAATTATTAGCCAAAATTGAAATCCGTATCGCCAGTGCACTGCATTTTATTTACTAATTCAACTACGCCATTAATACGCATGGTAATGAATTTACGGAGTCACTACTTATGAAAACAATGCGACTTTGGTTTGGCTGTGTCGTTGGTCTAGCTATTACGATGATATTTGGCTGGTCATATGGATTTTTCGCAGCCTTATTACCAATAATTATTATGACAAATGCCGATCATTGGCATTGGAATAGTTTTCAGCAACTCATCGTTGGCGTTGTTTGGGTCACGATTGAAGTCAGCTTTATTAATGGTTTTTTTCAATCATCGCCCTTACTGTTAACGGTTGTAGTAGGAATATTTTTCCTCGAAAAGTGTATTGCGATGAGCCATAAAAGCAGTTATTTATTTGGCTTTGTCGGTTTACTTGTCGGCTCAATTGCCCTCAATTTTGCCAGCTATAGCAGCTTTGATTTGGAAGACTTTTCAATTACCTTGTGGTGCTGTGCACTTGTTACTGTGCCTATTTGTGCTTTGGCCTATTTTTTATTCCCAGATCCCATCGTTGAACAGGCAGTCGATACAACTCACGATGCACAACGTTACGACCATATCGGTATGATAAGACAAACCGCACTAGGATGGATCATTGCCATGCTGGCATTTGTGGTATTTCAAATAGGCGATCTTAATGACTCATTATCAGCCCAAGCCTCTATTATTATTGTACTAGCACCAATGACCTTAATTGGTTCATTGGCTGCTGCTAAAATACGTATTATTGGTACTTTTCTGGGGTGTTTAGCTGGGTTAATTATTCAAGTCGGACTCTATTCATGGTCTGATAACGGCATACTCTTTATTATGGCTTATGCTATTGCTGCGGGTTTTTTCTGCTCTTGGCTATCACTTGGCACAATTAAATCGAGTATTGCTTTTTCGGCAATGTCAGCATTAACTGTACCGCTTACCAGTTCATTAATTCCCAATAAAAAAGATGCTGTATATGCTATTTTTTATCGATTTAGCTCTATTGTTGTTGTGGTTGTTTTAACTTCTGTGATGATCTGGATTATTCATCATTTTCTTATCCGTGTGATCAAATCACCTGATGAATCTTTTGGGCACCGATAATAATTGTTGAAACAACCAGACGTTGGTTGTTTCAACAATTACCTCATAAAAACAGAATATAAAGACGATAAAAAAGCCTCCAACGTTGGAGGCTTAATACACTATTTTTATTACGCCAAGTCATCTTTGGTTACACTGACACCTTTAATCTGAGCAAACACTTGATCACCCACTTTAAGAGCTAATTCATCTGCAGCCCATGCGGTAATGTTGGCCCATAAATGGGTCTCACCAATACGCAATTTTACTTCAACCTTCTCATCATCAGCATAATGAATTTTATCAACTCGAGCCGCAAGAATATTACGAATACTGCTGGCTTGAGGATAATGGCGCGCAATTGAAACATCGTTAGAAAATATTCGAACACGTACCCATTCCCCTCGTTGATGAGGCAATTGTGTTACCCACAATGAAGCATCATGACTAAGCATCACCTGAGTAAGTGCATAACGTGGATGATTAAGGTTCACTCGCGCGCTCAGCAACGAACTCTGCTCTTTTGCTGGTAACCAAGGACGCATTTCAGGTGAACTCCACACCGAGTTAACATGACCTGAAATTAATACCTTACCCTGATTAAGCATCACCATTGAATCTGCTAACCGTAAGATCTCATCTAAACTATGGGTGACATAGATAATCGGCGTATTTACTTCTTTCGCTAGTTTTTCTAAATAAGGCATTAACTCTTGTTTACGTGGCATATCAAGTGAAGCTAACGGTTCATCCATTAGCAACATATCGGGCTTGGTCAGTAATGCGCGCCCTATTGCCACGCGCTGTTTTTCACCGCCAGAGAGTGAAGCCGGATAACGCTGTAATAATGATGATATCCCCAACAGTTTAACCACATCATCAAAATGCTGTTGGTCTGGGTGCTTAACGCCGTAATTCAAATTGCCTTTAACGGTATAATGTGGAAATAAGCGAGCGTCTTGAAATACATAGCCGATATTACGTTTATCTGCACTCAATGCGATCCCTTGTTGGCTATTAAACAATACCCGCTCACCAAGCTGTATATAGCCATTATCGGGATGACTAAGCCCACTTAGAATATTAACTAACGAGGTTTTACCTGCCCCTGAACGACCAAAAATAGCAGTGATCCCTTGCATCGGCACATCAAGATCAATCGCTAATGCCAGATCTCCAAGTTGCTGAGTAAAACACATTTTGAGTCGTTTTTGGTCGATGTTAGTGTTCATTACGCTGCCCCTAATCGTTTTCTGGCAATACGTGTCAGCCATTCAGAGGCAAATAGTGATAATAATGCGATAATAATGGCAACCACACACAGGCGAGCCGCTTCACTTTCTGCACCAGGGGTTTCAATAAAGGAGTACATCGCTAAAGGAATGGTTTGCGTTTGACCAGGAATATTAGACACAAAAGTGATCGTCGCGCCAAATTCACCCAACGCACGTGCAAAGGCTAAAATAGTACCAGTTAGGATCCCTGGAATCATTAACGGTAAAGTAATGGTAATAAACACTCGCATAGGCGATGCGCCTAAAGTACGTGCTGCTTGTTCTAGCTTCTTATCTACCCCTTCCAATGCTAATCGAATTGAACGAACCATCAATGGGAACGATACTACAGCCACTGCCAATGCTGCACCACGCCAACTAAAGCTAAAACTAAAACCAAACCATTCATATAACAATTTACCAATCGTACCTTGACGGCCCATAGTGATCAGTAATAAATAACCAATGACCACTGGCGGTAACACTAAAGGTAAATGGATCAGCCCATCAAATAAGGATTTACCCCAAAATTGACGTCGTGCTAACACCCACGCACAACCAATGCCTAACGGTAAACTAAAGAACACTGCCACACTGGCAATTTTCAAACTTAATAGTAACGCTTGTAATTCATATTCAGTGAGCACTAACAACAATCCTGTAGCGTTTTGATTCGTTATAGCAATAGCATAGGTAATCATTGACTTTCAGTCAGCAATGATTTGATTTCTGTGCTTTATTCGCCGTCTTTTTAAGCATAATCACGTAAAAATATAAAAGGCACTTAGTTTTCACTCAGTACCTTTATTGTTCATTCACAAATGAGCATTGTCGCTAATTATTGCTGTGTAACCTGATCAAAACCATAAGATTTAAAGATAGCTGCAGCTTGAGGTTGCTGTAGATACTGATAAAACCCTTTTGCTGCTGGAGTAACATTGCCTTTCACTAATGCCATTGGGTAGACAATCGGCTTATGTGAATCTGCGGGGAATTGATACACTGTTTTTACTTTTTTAGAAATCTCAGCATCTGTTTTATACACAATTCCTAGTTGCGCTTCACCACGCTCAACTAGCACTAATGCAGAACGGACATTATTTGCACTGGCTAATAATGGCTGTGCTTGTTTCCATACCCCTAATGATTCTAATGCTTGTTTTGCATAAATACCGGCAGGAACATAATTAGGATCCCCGACCGCTAGACGTGTGCCGTCTAATGCTTTAGCTAAATTCCAACTCGCACTTACTTTGATCTTATTCTGTGGATACGCTAATGGTGCGACCATCACTAAGCTATTTTTAACAATATCTTTACGAGTATTAGCTACAATTGCCCCTTGCTGCTGCGCATAATCCATCCACTTTTCATTAGCTGATAGATAAATATTAGCTGGCGCACCTTGGCTAACTTGGCGGGCTAATGCTGATGATGATGCAAATGATAACGTGGTTTCAACACCCGTTTGCTGTTGATACTTCGCAGCAATTGCATTAAGTGCATTAGTAAGCGATGACGCAGCAAATACCGTCACTTTCTCAGCAGCTAAAGCAGGTTGTGCAAAAAGAGATAATACAGCGGCGGTAATAACAGCAGATTTTAATGACATAACAGACTCCAAACGATTTCGATATATAGTAATGTATACATCGAAATTTACCAAGGATAACTTGATACTAATATCACCACCCATATTTAAGCTTCGGTAACTATCACCGCCGCATTTACTCTCTATTACAATAAAGAAAGAGATAAATTTAACAAAATAAGTTTTTTATAATTAACGATTTCTATGCACAAAAATAAGCATATTATCAATCAAATAATTAGTGGTTTTTACTACATAATATAGTGAGTAGTATATGAAAATTCTGATCCATGTTAACCAAGCTGAACGTTGGGAGATTGCGTTAAATAATGTCAAAAACATCATTGCAATGGATAACACAGCAATCATTGAATTAGCATTAAACGGAGAAACTCCCGCTCTTGTGACGTCTACAATGCTGGCACAAAATAAACAAACCGAGATTATTAACGATTTCCTACACCATAATGTCATGATCACTGTATGTCACCATTCGCTGACTGCATTAACTATTAGTCCTAAACAGCTTCTTGACGGCATCGAAATAGTACCCTCTGGTGCCTATGAAGTTGCTCTTCGACAGCATCAAGGGTTTGGGTATCTTAAACCTTAACTTCAATCTAAAAAGACATACCAAGGTGTTCAATTTTAAATCCTGTATGATTGAGTATTCTAAAAGCAATCGATTACTATTTTTGAAATTGAGCATCTTTATACCTTTTATTTGTTAAATCAACCTTGCCAACAAGATCTCGATCACAAATAAAAGTAATCCGTGAAATAGTTATTTTCATTCATTTATTGCACTGTATTATCGGCAAAAATCCATCGTCACGGTAATACATCATGTTTAAAAAAACGTTACTTGCTGTTTCTTTAGCTGCCACTTCACTTATTAGCGCATCTGCTTATGCCATCGAAAATGTCGATTTGTTAATAAAAAACGCGACTGTTCTCACCATGGATCAAGACAAAACTGTCTTTGATAATGGCTTAGTCGCCATCAAAGGCAATAAGATCTATGCTGTTACTGATGGTACAAACATTAGTGAATATAAAGCCGCTAAAATAATTGATGCTGATGGCGATATTGTTATGCCAGGTCTAATTAACTCCCATACTCATGCTTCGATGACGGTTTTCCGTTCAATGGCGGATGATGTGCCCGATCGTTTACACCGTTATATTTTCCCATTAGAAAAAAAACTGGTTTCGCGTGATATGGTTCGTATTGGCGCACAACTTGGTAACGTGGAGATGCTAAAAGGCGGCGTCACTACTTACGCTGATATGTATTATTTTGAAGATGAAGTTGCTAAAACTGTAGATCAAATCGGCATGCGTGCGATCTTAGGCGAAACCATTATTCAATTCCCTGTTGCAAGTGCAAAAACACCGGAAGATGGTATTAAGTATACCCTTAATTTTATTGAGCAATATAAAGACCATCCACGCATTACTCCTGCATTTGCACCACATGGTCCATACACTAACTCAACCGAAACACTGCAAACCATTGCTAAACTATCACTTAAACACGATGTACCTGTGATGATGCACCTTGCTGAATCTGATCGTGAGCGTGAAGTTATTGCCAAGCGTTCAGGTGGTCTATCGCCAATTCAATACATGGAATCAATTGGCGCATTAAACGCTAACTTCTTAGCAGCCCACGTTATTGATGCTAACGATGAAGATATCGCTATTTTAAAAAAACATGATGTGGGTGTGGCTCATAACATGAGTGCGAATATCAAATCAGCCAAAGGTGTAGCACCAGCATTAAAGATGTTTAATGACGGATTACGAATTGGTCTAGGTACTGATGGTCCAATGTCTGGTAATACCTTAAGCACCATTGATGAATTTAACCAAGTAGCAAAAGTACATAAACTGGTTAATAAAGATCGTGCGGCAATGCCTCCAATTAATGTGATTGAAATGGCAACGATTGGTGCAGCACGTGCTTTACATATGGAAGATAAAATTGGCTCTTTAGAAGTTGGTAAGCTAGCTGATATCATTGTTATTGATACCAAAGCACCAAATATGATCCCAGTTTATAATCCTTATTCAGCATTAGTATATTCAGCTTACGCGACCAATGTTAAACACTCAGTTGTTGACGGTAAGTTGCTAATGGAAGACCGTAATATTCTTACTGTTAATGAGAAAACAGTGCGAGATGAAGCATTAAAATTTGCAGATGTCGTACGTAAAGCGGTCGTTGAAAGCGGCGAAATTGTACAATAAATTTACACCAGTTGTGGTAGAAAAGAGTGTATTGCACTCTTTTCTATTTTAATCACTCGCATGCTATGCGTGCAATACCTCTAATCGTTGGCTGCACAACCGCTATCATTTTTTGCATTTTTTCATATTGTATTTCTTCAATCACAAATCCAGCATCAGTGATCGATTGTTCAGTAGCTCGATTTAAGTGACAATTATCCGCTACTCGACGCCAAATAAAATTTAGCCGTTGCTGCCAATGATAGCACTGAGATCCAGGTTCAGCGGCAACATGCTCTAAGAAAATAAACCGCCCAGTTGGTTTTAATACTCGCTTAATTTCTTGCAAAGATGCAGCAACATCTTTCACTGAACAACATACTAACGACACAAATACATAATCAAAAAAATCATCATCAGCTTCAATAGATTCCGTTGAGCATGATAATACTGTCGCTTTCATCTCAGATTGTGATTGGAGTTTTTGTTGTAACTGCATTCGCATATGCTGATCGGGCTCAGCTAAATAGAGTGTTAACGATGGTTTAGACGGATACAAGCCTAAACTCGCTCCTGTGCCTGCACCTATTTCCAACACATTGCCATCTACATTTTCAAGTAATGCTCTACGCCATTCAATCAAACAAGCTTGTTCAGTATATTGCATTACTTTGTCATAAAACAAAGCGCTAAAAAAAGACATAAATACTCTTCGCAATCATAAATGATCACCATAGCATGTAAAAGGTCACAAGCAGAGGCTTAAGCCGCTCTTTATTGTTTTCAATCAGCCTAAACAAATGTAAAAACTTGCTAATAAATAGTGATAAAGATAATATTAACAATAGCCACCAATTAGCATATGAACACTAATGAGAACCAACAAAAGAATAGCTGAAGCTTATCGCTATATTGAACCTAACCTTTTTATTATTGGGCTATTTGGTAGTATTGGTTTTCCCGCATACTATTTCATTTGGACTTATCTTTTCCCTCAGCCCTATGAAAATTTGCCATTACGCTTAGTTTGTATGCTGCTATTTATACCATTTGCCATTAAAGATTATATGCCTAAGCTTTTTTTGCGCTATAAAGAAAAGCATTTTGTTTTTACTATCTGTTTTGGACTACCTTTTTTCTTTTGTTATATGATGATCCGTAATGAATGGTCAATTGAATGGATCATGTCTTTTATGGCTGCCATTTTTTTATCAATTATAATTATCTATGATTGGCTACTTATTCTTATCTCTACCGCAATAGCCGCATGTACCGCAGCTCTCATCGGTTATCTGACTATAGGGAATATTAGCCATGGTTTTCATTATTCTTACGTTGTTGTATTTAGCTTTTCTTACTTTACTGGCATCTGTTTTAATTACCGCAACCGAATAGAAATTGAAAGTAAGCAACTATTTTCACAATCATTTAGTAGTGGTATTGCCCATGAAATGCGTAACCCTCTTAGTGCTTTATATGCATCTCAAGAAGTCTTGTTAGAACTGTTACCTGAAAGTTTAACTGATGATCCTCAGCATAATCGTCTAATATCTAACGCAGAAATAACTAAACTACGCAATATAATTAAAGATAATATTTCAATTATAAATAATGGCCACAGTACAATTAATCTATTACTGAGTTCTATTGATAGTCAAAAAATATCACCTCATTCTTTTCATCATCTTTCTATTGGTGATGTTATTAATGATACGCTTGACGTATATGGCTATCAAACAAAAAGCGATCGAGATTTAGTTTTTTTTCAAATAAACAAAGACAACATTTTATTTGGCAATGATATTCTTCTTCGCTATGTTTTCTTTAATTTATTAAAAAACTCTTTTTATTATAAAGAAAAAACCAATTTTAAAATATTCATCTCTGTGTATAGCAAAAAAAATGAAACCATTGTTAGTGTTAAAGATTACGGTAAAGGTATCCCTTTAACATTAATTAAAAATATATTTGCAGAATATTATACTTCAGGAAAAAAAAACAATACTGGGTTAGGGCTTTCTTTTTGTAAAAAAGTAATAGATGCCTTTGCTGGAAAAATTGAATGTTACTCAACAGAGAATGTATCAACTACATTTATCATTCGTTTACCTAGCATTTCATCCCCTATTATAGATAAAATTAAATATGATCTAATGGCGATGAAATCTGTACTGTATATAGGTAATAAAAGTAAGATATTATCTGATCTCAATCATCTTGCCTTTTTTTATAATTTCACCTTATATAGTAAAAAAAACTCATCACATAGTATTATTGATATTGATGGCGATAATTATGACTGTATTATTATTGATATAAATTCTGTTAATAGTCATTTACTAAGAAAAATACGAAATAAAATTGATACGACAACAATTAATATTATTTTTGTTTCACATACAGATTATGATAATAAAATAATTTTATCTGATACATACAAACCATATTTATTTGAATATAACCATCTTGAAGTGTTACAGAAAAAGCTTATAAGCCAATTATTCAGCAAAAGAAAACCTAATAATAGTCTGCCATCGCCTGCTAGTGTTGCTAAAAATAGGATCATGATTGTTGATGATAATGTTTCACTACGCTTATACTCTGGCATTTTGCTAAAGAATGCCGGTTATGACGTAGTTGAGGCTGATAATGGGCTTACGGCTCTCAATTATTTACAAGAAGCCACGGTTGATCTGATTCTAATCGATTCACAAATGCCAGTGATGTCAGGTATTGAGGCAACCAAAGAAATTAGAACCAATAATAAATACCATGCACACCAACATATACCTATTATTTGTTATTCTGGCTCAT
The DNA here is from genome assembly GCF_900185625.1 of Photobacterium andalusiense. Taxonomy (GTDB): domain Bacteria; phylum Pseudomonadota; class Gammaproteobacteria; order Enterobacterales; family Vibrionaceae; genus Photobacterium; species Photobacterium aquimaris. Next base: position 64,577 of record NZ_FYAJ01000002.1, on the reverse strand, counting down.
TAGATGAAAACCAAAAAAAATCTTTCATCAATGTCGGTATGACTGATTTACTTCTAAAACCAACATCAAAAGAAATATTGCTGCGCACTGTCAATAAATGGCTTCAAGCATAGCATTAGCCAAAGTAGGTATAAATGATTATACCTACTTTGCACTCTAAATTAGTTCGCCAGTTTACGTCGGCCGTAAACAACTAATGACATCATCATCATCCAAAATAGAGATAAACTGCCGCCAGAGCCACCACCATTATCACTATTTTGAGGCCACTGAGTATTAGAGTCTAATAAATTAATACTCGCTGGCATCACTTCATCATTCGTAACGGCTACTAAATACGTACCTTGATTAGTATCGGCATTATCAAATAATGGATATACCTGATCAAAAGGCAGCGTTACTACTGTTGTTTTACTACCAGCAGCAAAGTTAACATCTATAGGCGCTAATGCCGCTTGCTTATCACCATGCACCTTGGTTGCAACATAAACAGTCGCTTGCTGTGCATTATCAATATCTTTGCTTCTAGTAAGGGTAACTTCAAATTGTTGCGCATTGATATCTTCACGTGGTGAAGCAACTAATGTCTGTACACCAGTTAACGGCGTAAGGTTTTCTTTCTTGCTAGCACTATGATTAAGGAGTGTAGCGACATCAGCAGTACCTTGATCACAACCTGCTTGACCATTTATAAATGGTAAGCCATTCGCGTGATTATAGCTGGTAAAGCCTGACATTAAGCTGGTTGTACCTTCAGCATTACATTGCTTAGTGCCATAGCCATTTTTAAATAGTTCTTGAGTACTATTAGCAGTATTGGCTTTGGTATGTTTAGCACCAAAAGTGTGGCCAACCTCATGCGCATAAACAAATTTGTAACGCTTATTAATAACACTATCGGCGCTTAATACTAATGGCGTATTATTCATTTCTGCGAAATCGTCATCTCCCATCGGTGAACGTGCATGGCCTTTGGTGGTATTTGATAGCTGCGCTGCAAAAGTGGTTAAGGTATTTTTAATAATACTTGGATCGTTTTGGATCATTTGCTCAATATTTTCAGAGACTTCTTCAATAGTTGCATAAGGATAATCAAGATAAGTTACCGTTGCTGGAACAAGATGAATATCAATATTATAATGGTCCCAGACTCTATTTGCTTGCACGATATTTTGATAATGACCAACAACCCACTGTGAAGCGGTTGGCTGGTTTGATAAATCAGTTGGTAAAATTAACGGCGATTCAAAATTAGCAGCATTTACAGTGCCAGTAAACATTGCTAATAATAAGCATAATTTTTTCTTTTGCATGATTATCCTTTTTAAAATAATACAATATCGATTATTTAATGAGGTGAATTCTCTTTATTTCGTGATCTAAATAAATACTACAGAGGCTGAAAACAATATCAATGTTTAATTTTATTTATATTTAAAATATTCCCTGAAAGATTATTATTAAACGAAAAACGTATTTAAAACACCATTAAAATAAAAAATATAATTAAGTCACAAAAAACAAATAAGCCTACTAAATACTATTAGTAGGCTTAATACCATTTAATTAGTTAATACTATATTTTTAACTATTACTATATATTAGCTATTATTATGAGACTTGTTTTAGATTAATATTCATCATGGAGCATGCATTTAAAATCATATTAATCTCTTTATCTGTTAATTCACTATTCACTGAGAAGCGAATTAAGTTTTTATTTTTTGGGGTTGCTGGCGAACAAAAAACAGAACCAAAAACATTCATATCTTCCAAATAATCACGCATAATTTCAGTATTCGCTTCAGTGCCTGTTTCTAGGGCAATAATCTGTGACTGACTTTGAATAGTAAATCCAAGTTTAATCAACCCATAACGTAATTTATCGGCTTGTTCTACTAATCGTGAACGACGGTCATCACTATTTTTTATGACATTTAATGTCGCTTGCAATACCGCAATTTCATGAGGCAATAAAGCAGAACTAAAAATAGCTGGTCGTGCTACAAACGGTAATGCTTGCCCTACTTTATGGCTACACAATATCGCCCCAGCACGATAAGCAAACGCTTTTGCTAAACTAACAGTTATGAAGTCAACGTCATCCGTTAACCCTAATTCTGCAACAAGCCCTGCACCTTGTGGTCCATGAGTTCCTAGAGAGTGCGATTCATCAACTAAAATAGCACACCCATATTGTTTAGCTAATGCGACAATTTCAGTTAATGGTGCAACGGTACCAAGCGTACTGTAGACCGAATCAACTAAGATCAACCCAGGCCCATTACGTTTAATCAGCTTTGCTAAATGGCGAATATTATTATGTAAAAAACTATGAATTTGTGCTTCTGCAATCCGTGCGCCTTCCCATAAAGACATATGCGCAAAGAAATCAATATAAACAGGCGTATTAACCGGTAGAATCGTCTGGATTAATCCAATATTAGCAGCCCATCCTGACTGCGATAAAATACAATGCTCAAAACCTGTGTAATCAGCAAGTTGATGTTCAAATGAATGATCATCATCTTTATGTAGGAATATTGCTGACATAACAACATCTTTATTATTGTTACGTAACGCATCAATATATACCTTACGGATATAATCATGATTTGAAATTGCAAGGTAATCATTACTTTGTAATAACACCCCATTATCTGTCGGCTTTTTCCCTAAAACTAAATGTTGTTGATTTTTTCGTGGATAAATAAGCTCCTCTAGATGATGTTCAATTTTTTTTTATAAATTCTGGTAGCATTTTAGTTGAGTCATGAATTGTCATTGATATATACCTTTTATTAAAATAACGTTATTCATACAATTATAAATAACACTGGTATATTATTTATTAATATAAACATAAACAACTATTTATTTATGTTATCTGGCCTCAATTAATCTACTCTGTGATTTAATAATATGAGAAAATATATGAAAAAATAATCACACTGAGAAAATGATGAAATACAATGCCGCAATTTTTGATATGGATGGATTATTGCTTGATACTGAAAAAGTGTGCATGACAGCATTTCAGCAAACATGTATTGAAATGAATATCCCTTTTAAACGCGATATTTATCTCAATATTATTGGCCGTAATCAAGCTGGCATCAAACCGATTATTGAACAAGGATATGGCGATAGCTTAGATTATGCTGTTTTTCATCCCCGTTGGATGCAACATTATCTTGCCGTCGTTGAACACCAAGCTATTCCTGTAAAAAATGGTGTCATCGAATTATTACAGTGGCTACAAGCACAGAAGATTCCTATGGTCGTTGCGACATCAACCCATAATGCATTAGCACATAAAAAACTCCATCTAGCTGGGCTGTCTCAATATTTTTCACACATAACCAGCGGCGATGAAGTGGTTAATGGTAAACCTGCCCCTGAGATATACCTGCTCGCAGCGCAACGCTTAAATATTGATCCTCAACAATGCCTTGCTTTTGAAGATTCAAACAACGGTGTGAAAGCTGCCGTTGCTGCTAATATGACAACCCTACAAATTATCGATTTAGTTGAACCTGATACTGATACACGCGCATTAGGGCATCATATTTTTAATACTATGGATGAAGCCCTAACATTTTTAAATGTCGTTTAATCAATAGATATCAACGCTTACAGTCAATAAAAAAGCCCACCAGTTATAATTAATCGGTGGGCTTTTTTCGTCAGTCTATCTTAGAACAAGTAAATGCGTTACTTCACTGCATTTGCTATCTGTGTAGTTAACTCACCAACAGCAGTTGATAATGCTTCCACTTGCGCACTGTAGCCATCTTTTGCAAGTGGCACACTAAACTCAAATGGGTGTACTGTTTGCAAATTACCATTGGCACCAATAATCATCCACTCACCGGCTACATTAGCGACACCTGTATATACACCATTAAACTGGTTAATACGTACCTGTAATCGTGACGCTCCCGTGGTTGATAATGTAGGAGTTAATTGTGTTGCCCATAGGTGATGTTGCTTTTGGCGCAAATCATGAGTAATACGGCGCGTTAGTTGTTTGGCTAATGCCTCACCCCATAGATTTTGTTGGGCTTCAACCATTTCAGTTGCCGAGGTCTGATAAACCAAACCATTCCCCGCTAAATGGGCAGCTACTTCAACAGGACGTACAATCAATAATGGCTGATTAGTTGCGTGCGATACTGTTAGCGTCTTTCCTGCAGGTAATAAGAATGTATTTACGCCTTCAGGCGCACTACTACAACCACTAGCGGCTAACGTAATTGCTGCGATGACAAACCATTTTTTCATTATTTACGACCTCCAACAGGTACTGGATCTTTTGTTTTCTCATCACCAAACACAAGTGAATTTGGCTTTTCATTGATTTGACGTAACACCGGTTGAAGCTCAGTCATAACAGCTTCAAAACGGGTTAACGCACCTTCAAGATTCTGATATGGCGCAGCATCAGGACCAAAACCATTAAGAGTTGTTTGGATCTGTTTAAGGCTTGCACGTACATCACCAGGCAATGCTTGAGTATCTTTTTGCTTTAGTAATCGATCCAAATCGTTGATCGTTTTTTGCATCGTCGCCATTGTTTTTTCAGATGCTTTTAATGTCGCTGTCATTGAATTTAACGTATCTTCAACCGGCAACTTATTAAATTTATTCAGCAAATTAGTTAACTGCTTCTGCACTTCAGCCAAATCTCCCGGTTTGGTTGGGAAGATCTCATATCCATCATAGGTCATTACTTTTACAGGTTTTTCTGCTTTATAAACATCAGTACCAACATACAATGCACCTGTTAATAAATTACCTGTTTTCAATGTTGCACGTAAACCTTGCTTAAATTCTTTTTCAAGATTTACTTTCAATGATGCAAGTGTACCTTCATCAGAACGATCATAAACACGCCCTAAATCAATACGCACCAATACTGGAATTTGCTTACTAGTAAAACCTTCTTGGCTAGTCGGTAAACGTAAAGGCACCTTTTGTACTGTACCAATTTGAATACCACGATACTCGATCGGAGCACCTGCTTTTAAGCCTCGAATCGATTCACTAAACAGCATCACAAAATCAAGGTGTTGCTCAAACATTTTTTCACGTACAGCAGCACGAGTATCATATAAACGGTAATAAGCTTTTTGCTTAAGTTGTGGCGTACCTTGATCATCTGCCGGTGTTGTAAATGTCACACCACCTGTTATTAATGACTCTAAAGAGCCAATTTTAACATTAAAGCCTTCAGCACCCACTTGTACTTTTACACCAGAAGCTAAAATAAAATTGCTGCTAGTACGAACTAAACTATCATAAGGTTCAAAAATAAATAATTGATAATTAGCACGCTTACTGTTGATATCAAAACTGACTTTCTCTACACGACCAACAGTAAAGCCATCATAAAGTACCGGATCACCAACACCTAATTTACCCGCTTGACGGCTAGTTAAAATAACCCGTAAACCTTTTGCATCAGCAGGCGCAACAGGAGGGACATCTAAAGCAACAAAATGGTTCTTATCTTTCTTTCCTTCGCCAGGTTGCATTTCAATGTATGAACCAGAAAGTAATGTATCTAAGCCAGATACTCCCCCTTTACCGATGCGCGGCTTAACCACCCAAAATAGAGTGTCATTTTTAAGCATACGGCCAGTATCATTGTTCATCTGAGCGGTCACGGTGATATAGCTGTAATCTTTACTTAATTGAACTTTTGTAACGACACCAACCTTTACATTCAATGACTTAATCGCTGTTTTTCCAACTTCAATACCCGATGCATTTGGTAATCGAATCGTAATCACGGGTCCTTGACTATTAAGGTATTGGACAAACATCCAAATACCAATAGCGAGTGCGACTAATGGAACTATCCATATTGGCGACACTTGTTTCAAACGTTGTACTTTTGCCTCTGCTGGCTGGTTATCACTCATAATCTGCTTTCTCATTTATGTACACTAGGCACTTCTGAATTGGATTCAGTAGCATCTAACTCTGAATCTTGCTTACATGTTTTACTTTTCGGTGTCCAAAATATCCGCGGATCAAAACTCATCGCAGATAACATCGTAAAGATCACCACCGTCGCGAAGCATAACGCTGCCGGACCTGGTGAAATCGCCATCACATTTTGTAACTGTACTAAAGCTACTAAGATAGCAACCACAAAAATATCAACCATTGACCAACGGCCGATAAATTCCGTTAAGCGATATAATTTTAACCGTTTAATAGCAACATGACTTGAGTCATCAGCGCGTTTACCAGCACAAAAATAAAGCCATGCTAAGGTAAACATTTTTGCCATTGGAATAAAAATACTTGCAATAAATATCACTAACGCTATCGGCCATGATCCCATTTTCCAAAGCAAAACAACGCCTCCAAGGATCGTTGAACCTTCAGTTTTCCCTAAACTCACGGTATACATCATTGGATATAAATTGGCGGGAATATAAAACACTATCGATGCGAGTAAATACGCCCATGAATATTGTAGCGAGTGATTAGCATTGAAAATATGTAATTGACTATCACAGCGCAAACACCGTGTTTTATGCGACGTTGGTAGCGGATTAATTTGATTACACGCGTGACAACCAACATGATTATGATCCACATGGGTATCACCAGCACGTACACCGTCTATTGGTTTCATGGCGAAAAATTGATCCCACAGCCATGTTCTATCAACTAACGACACGCATTTGACAACTAACACACTATAAAGACAAAAAGCCCAAAATGAGTTACCTAAACCAATATGTGCTAATGCTGAAATCTTTACCAAACTGACTAAAACGCCAATTAAAAAAACATCAACCATTAGCCAAGGTTGAATAGTAAATATCGTGCGACATAAAAGTTTAAGCCAACCTCGAGCATGAACAACATGGCCAATATTCTTTACTTTATGGGCATGATAATAAAGATATAACACCAATATTATATATACTGCTGGAAAAACAATAACGGTTATCATTAATAAAATAGCTAATACACTATTTTCAAAATGTTGTAACGTTTCCGCTGCATTTAGCAGTGTAATTTGATGCCCCATACCATTAACTGTAAAAGAGAGAAATGGAAAAGATAGGCTCAATGCTAACATCAACAAACAAGCAATACCGTACGCAACTGGACGTTGAAAAGGTAAACTAACAGCTTTAGTTAATATATGCCCACACCGAGGACAGGTTGCTTTATCACCTTCATCTAAATTAGGGATATCAACGACTAACCCACACTCTTCACACGCAATCATCATTGATTGTTGCACGTCAATCGCCTCTCGTGCGGGGTTAATTTCATTACTCAACGTACATCACCTATAACAGAAATCTGATGGTATATTTCACTAATTTTCTAAACATTATTTTTAAAAACAAACACATGCCTAACGAACTATCGTAGATCAATTCGAACTAGTTTATAAATATATTTAACTTTAACAAATAGTATTATCTATAGTTACTGATTCAGGATTATTCAATACCAGTCTACTAATAAGAGCCCATTTTGAACGGTATACATTATAGCAGTATTCTCAATGAATACTGTACTAGATTTGACCTCTTATCATTTTAAATTGATGTTTAAATACTCTATCTAACCCAAAAGTACTGATAAATTTCACTATTTGTGTATAAAAAACTGATTATTATTGTCTAATCATTTTTTATAATTACTTTTAGTACAAATATAAGAATTTGTTACAAATAAAGGCTACTCATTTATCATTATAAAACAGTAGAATGCTTCGCAATTAGTTATCACTACGCCTTCTAATGAAAAAGACACCACTACATGAACATTAGCCATAGTATTAGAAAAAAAATCATCCACTACACTTTACTATGCCTAAGCTTATTAATTGTATTTAATCTGTCTTATTGGTCCTATAACCAATATATTAACATTCATGAATTACTTTCACGGAATAAAGCTGTTACAGAAAACAATGTAGCAACTATTATTAGTAAACATACTAACCTACTCACCGCCATTACAAATGATGATATAGTCAAAGATACGTCATTATTATTAGCACAGCGAATTGAGATTGTTCGCCCTTACCAAGAAGCTTTTAATATCGAAATATTAGGTATCAGCGATATTAAAGGCAATGCTGTAACAACATATAGCGATAGTATCGAAAATATCAGTTACCGCCGTTATTTCCAACAAGCGATACAAAAAAACAAACTCGCGATAAGTAATTTAATATATTCGCCTATTTCTAATAGCTATGTTTATATTATATGCAAAGCTTTCACTAACGCCAATGATAGCGGTACTATTTTTGCGTCTGTCTCATATTCTGAAATAAAAAACGCTCTTGCTTATCAAGAAAGTACCAGCATAAGAAATGACATTTTAAATAATTGTCGAGACTCTAATAATAATTGTAGAAATATTAAAATACTCACAAATGACAAGCTTTATTCGTCATTAGATAATAAGAAAATATCACAAAGAATTAAAAACAAAAAAACATTCAGCTATTATACTGTTAATAATAATTATCAACTTGAAAAATTAACACTTCGCCCATTAGAAAATACGCCATGGTATTTATTAACAACACTGAACTATAATGAATTTTTAAAAGATAAATTTGTATTTATTATTATAAATATTTTAATTTCTATCTTAGCATCCGTCGGACTTGGATTTTATTTGATGAAAAAAGTATCTATCATTACATCACCTATTGATGATTTCATTAAAGAAAGTGCGGGGATTATACCAATTCAACCACAGTCAAAAAATGATAATATTGCTATTAATCATCACTTTAACAACATTATTAGTACAACTAAAGATGGTGTTTATTGCTCTCGCACTAATTTATTGAACCGTAAATATTTCATTCAACATGCTAATATTAGCATTCAAAAATACCCTAATGACTTTGCATTGCTATTTATTGATCTTGATAATCTAAAAATAATCAATGACACATTAGGTCATCATTATGGAGATGATGTTATTGCAATGTTTGCTCAGCATGTAACCTCTTTTTTTAATCACCCTACAGATTTAATTGGGCGATTTGGAGGGGATGAATTTATTGTTCTCACTAATAACTACAATAAAGAGTTTGATTTAATTGCAAAATTACAAAAGCTTATTGTTGATCTTAATGGCTCAGTAAGTAACAGTACATTAACGATTCCATTTTCAGCTTCTATTGGCGTTGCACTTACAAATAACGAAACACGCGATATTGAACAATTAATAATTAATGCTGATAAAGCAGTTTATGACAGTAAGAAAAAAGGCAAAAATTGTTATAGTTTTTATATTTGTCATTAAAAAAAGGCCCCTAATTACAATTGTCTTTAGGGGCCTTTATCAAATAATTATCTTTTAATCTTGCTGTACTGCTGGTATTGGAAATAAACGGTCATAAGCAATGTTATAAACATATGCATAAATAAGATAAAAAAGCACCATACCAATATCAAGAACAAAAGCCTCCCAAAGAGTCACTTTCAACACCCATGACAAAATAGGAATAGTAACAACAAGTAAACCAGCTTCAAATCCAAGGCTGTGAACAATACGGATAGCAGTTGTTTTGACTGCTGTTTTATAGCGACGGTACAACATACGATCAAACCATATATTATAGATATAGTTCCAACCCGTTGCTAAAATTGAAAAAGCAATCCCTACTACGCCAACATGACTTCCATCAAACCCTAATTGACTTAATACTCCAACCAATAAAATTAGGCCAATAACTTCAAAACAAACCGCATGGCGAATACGATCCAACCGCGTTCTCATCAAAATTTCCTCAGTACATTTATTTTTTATAATTGATAGCTTTTATGCATATAACTATAAATGTTTTTTTGCTCTTAACAAGCTAGAACCCATCCGAAAAACAGATAGACTGACTATTTGTCTAACAATTCAGATGCTTTATAACGTCGTTGAGTCGCCGTTGTTTTTGAGGTAAGCATATTGGAATATATCGATTGTTGTAACGCTTCTTTATCTGACTGAAGTTGCATTACCTGTTGCCGTAATTGTTCTATAACTAATTGAGAATCATCCTGTTTTTTTGTTCCCTCTGATAATTTTTGGAATAAAGGCTCCATATTACCCGCACTATTTTCAGTCAGATTTTCCGATGCGGTTAATGCTTGTTGGCGCTGCTCTGCTTCAATAGCAAGCTGTTTAACAAACGAGCCCATCTCATCAGCAGATCCAACCAGCCGATTAAATATTAATAAAAAAGAACAGATTTCTGTATTAGTTGAAAAATTTGGATAACGAATTTTATGATCTATTTCTGTCCATGCTTCTTCAAAAATAGTCCGTACTTGTACTTCCGTAAAAATACGCCGTTGTTGTAACTCACTGCCAAAGACATAATGCAACGAACGGTAACCCGCAGGATGAATTTTCACTTTAATATCTTGTGGTAATTCAGCAAAAACTTCATCATCACCACTTCTTACATAATAAACAGGTGGTTCTTCATACTGCCATCGATCCATTAAATAATCATGAATAGCTAAACCGTCATCTTTATATAAATGTAGTGCTCGAACACCAATCAGATCAGTAACAATTTCATCATAATTATATTGATTAATACCAAGATATTTAGCTTTAAAAGTAGGACTATGCGGCTGAGTTTTTCTAACAATCTTTTCCATTAAATGTTGTGGATTTTTCACACGCCAGCGAACAGAATGAACGTGGGAACATTGCTGAATAATACGTGCATAAGATTCTGCCGTAAGGTTTAATGCGTCCGTTCGCTGCTCGTGACATAATCCTATCGCTTTTAAGATCGGCCACGTTATGGGACTATCTTGCCATTGCTGCTGACTAATCCGGTTGTTGTGCAGAAACTCATCTTCTGTCAAAAGAGCAATACTCATTATTAACTCACTTATTGATAAATAACACTTACATATAAACGCTAACGGCGAATGAAATAATACACCGTATGTTATTTTAATAACGAGTTAAATTATGCCTTTTACGTATTTATTTCAAGTCTATACAAAATTTAAAACGATAACTAAATTACCACTAAGGCATTATTGAATAACTTGTTTTAATCACTTGTTGATAATATTCATCAATCGACGTCGCTAACCTAAAGTGAGAAAAAGCATATAATGACACATGGTTATATATCTCATACTCACCACGCTGACCAAAATCGATATAAAGGTAATCTTTGGTCGCATCATGACCTATTTTTTTTATCAAATCAGAGCTGACAATACACCAATTAATCATTCTTATTTCCGTCTTATCATTAAAAAAAACCATGATGCCAAAAACGCTATAACATACCTAGGCTTTTTGAATTTGCACTATTTTTGCACTCAAAAACAGCACTTAGATAACGCTTCATCGAGTTATGCTAGTCACTTTAATGTCACTCACGTAAACTGAGATAATTATTTCGTGCTCAATCGTTTAGGAATTTAGTCACATATGAAACGTATTCCAACTAATATCATTACCGGCTTTTTAGGCGCGGGAAAAACAACCTCAATTCTCTCTTTACTTGCACGCAAACCAGAACACGAAAAATGGGCTATTTTAATTAATGAGTTTGGCAATGTTGGTGTTGATGGCGCTATTTTAGAACAACAAGGCGCTATCATTAAAGAAGTTCCTGGCGGCTGTATGTGCTGTGTTGCTGGACTACCAATGTCTGTAGGTATTAATGCACTACTGGCACAAAAACCCGATCGTTTATTGCTTGAACCTACCGGTTTAGGCCATCCTAAAGAAGTGATCCACAAATTAACCTCTGAAAGTTACCGTAATTATGTTGATCTTCGCGCAACAATTACTGTTGTCGATCCACGCCACTTTGCAGATAGCGTTTATACCGATAATGTCAATTTTCAAGATCAACTTGCACTCGCAGATGTAGTGGTTGCTAATAAAATTGACCAATGTGATGACTTTGATTTATACACATTTCAAACTGCAATGGAAAAAGCGCAACCTAAAAAAGCATTGATTGCAGAGGTAGAACATGGTCGCCTTGAGCTAGAATGGCTTGATATTGAACGCACAGATCGTCAAGCACAACATAGCCACCACCATCATAGCCACGATCAAGCAGAGCCATTACCTGAATTAGAATTAGCGCCAGGTCAGCAATTTATTCGCAAAGAAAATCATGGTCAAGGTTATCACAGCTGTGGATGGTTCTTTGCTGCAGATCAACTATTTGAATTTTCAAAATTATTTAGCTTATTTTCTAATCTTAATGCTAACCGTATTAAAGCAGTGGTTAACACTGAAAATGGTTGCTTTGCATTTAATGTTGTCAATCAAGTGGTATCCGTGAATGAACTGTCATTAGAAGGCTTTGAATCACGCATTGAAGTAATTGATAGTGAAATTCTACCGTGGGATGAACTTGAAAATATTCTGTGTTCGATTGTAGAAAATACTCACGCTAACTAGTTTTATTTATTCGTTATTATCGAACCATTGCTCATACCGATTGCAGTAATAGTGAGAATTTTTATCACTTTACTGCTACGTTATAAAATAGAGCTCATAAAAAGAAGGGAGCACAGATGCTAAACCCTAATACTGCTAAAACAGTGATAGATCACGCCCTATTCCTTGGTGCTGACTTCGCTGAATTATTTGTTGAACATCACCAATCTAGTTCTGTCCAACTTATTTCAGCTGAAATAGATAAAGTTAATTCAGGCATTGATTTTGGGATTGGTATTCGCCTGTTTTTTGGCCATAAAGTGCTTTACGGTTACACCAATAGTACTGATGAAGAAGAATTAAAACGTGTAACGTCTCTGCTCGCGGCGAAAGATAAACGTGACCAAATTTTAACGGCAGGCGCGCTTAACTTAAATCGTTATGACAATAAACATAGCTGTCAATTACCGCTAAGCCAAGATGCTAACATGGCAGCTAAAATTGCTTTTTTACGCCAAGCAGATCAGGCTGCTCGTGTCGAGAATGAAAAAATAGCCCAATTTATCGGTAGTGTTGCTCAACGTGAACAGCAAATAGAAATCTTTAATTCCGATGGCCTTCATATCGGCGACACTCGCCATTACACCCGTATATCGGCAAATGCCGTTGCTCAAAATGGCAGCGAACAATCTACCGGCTACGAAGCTCCTGGTGCATTTACAGGTTGGGAGTTTAATACTCACATTGACCCACAAAAGCTTGGTCATGATGTCGCTCAACAAGCAATGGTAAAACTATTTGCAGAAGCCTGTCCTTCAGGAGAAATGCCGGTCATTATCGGCAATGGGTTTGGTGGCGTTATCTTCCACGAAGCCTGTGGTCACTTACTTGAAACGACCTCTGTCGCCAAGAAAGCCTCTGTATTTCACGATAAAATGGGTGAAATGATTGCTAACTCTGTCGTCAGTGCTGTTGATGACGGCACCATGACCAATCAATGGGGCTCGATTAACATTGATGACGAAGGCATGGAAACGCAGCGTACGCAATTAATTAAAGACGGTAAACTTACCAGCTTTATGGTTGACCGTATGGGTGGCTTAAAAACAGGTTTTGCGCGCACAGGATCAGGCCGCCGAGAATCTTATAAGTTTGCACCAACCTCACGCATGCGTAATACCTTTATTGAACCAGGCTCTAGCACACTTGACGATATGCTTGCTGGTGTTGAACGCGGTATTTACGCTAAAAAAATGGGTGGTGGTTCAGTACAACCAGGCACAGGTGAATTTAACTTTGCTGTTCAAGAAGCGTATCTGGTTGAAAATGGAAAAATCACTAAACCATTAAAGTCTGCGACTTTAATTAGCACCGGCCCTAAAGTATTAAAAGAAATTAGTATGATCGGTAATGATTTTGCACTTACTGCTGGCATGTGCGGTTCAGTGAGCGGTTCAGTGCCAACTACGGTGGGTCAAGCTGCGTTGAAAGTAGATAATATTCTTGTAGGAGGTGGCAACTAATGGCCGATCAAAACGCACTACAGCAAGCGATTGATTACGTACTTGATCGTGTTAAGGCACAAGACGCTGCAGCCGATGTCATTGCTAACCGCAGCAACAATTTTTCATTAAAGGCCAACCAAGGCGAACTTGATGAATATAAAGTTACCTCAGGTCAAGTAATTGGTGTACGCGTGGTTAAAGATCAACGCACTGCCACCAGTTATTCTGAATCACTTGATCTCGCTAGCCTTGATTTAATGGTTGATAATGCACTGACTAATGCGCAATATTCCCAACAAGATCCCCACCAAAAAATAAGCTGTATTGATAGTCGACTTGCAACCACGGAGCCTGAAGTTTATCAAACTGAAACGGCAACTGTTGATGAAAAAATTGCACTCGCATTATCATTAGAACAAGGCGTGGTAACTAAACCTTACGCAACCAGCGCGCCTTACAATGGCTTTGCCGAATCAGATAGCCATGTCATTCTTGCTAATACTCAAGGCACATTGTGTAACCATAGTGAACGTTCAACTTATTGCTACGCTTATACCCTTTATGAAAAAGACGGTAAGCAAGCAATGCATGGCGGCATGTCATCTGGACGCTTATTTAACCAGTTAGATTCAGCTTATTGTATTAGTCATGGCTATGAGATGGCACAAGCACTGTTAGACGGTGCTCCTATTGCCAGTAAACATTATTCAGTTATTTTCACACTTAGTGCTTTAAGTAGTTTATTTTCTGCGTTTGGAATGTGCATGTCAGGACAAGCTGCGATGAAGGGGATCAACCCTTGGCGTGATGCACTTGATACACTGGTAGCGAGTCCACTACTTACCATTACAGATACAGCATACATTAATGGCGGCTTCTCTATTAAAGCGTTTGATAGTGAAGGTTTTGCAACCCATGACACGTTATTAGTCGGTGATGGCAAACTACAAAGCTTATTACACAATAGCCATACAGCGAGCTATTTTGGTATAGATAACACTGCCAACGGTTCACGTTCTGCTAAAGGTGGCTTAGGTGTCAGTTCTCGCCATACTGTTATTAGTACAGGTGCAAGTTCTGAAGCAGAAATCACCGCTGGTGAGTATCTAGAGTTAGTCGAATTACAAGGTGTCCATTCAGGTGCTGATGCGGTAAGTGGCGATTTCTCATTTGGTGCTAGCGGATTTCTTTGTCGTGATGGCAAGCGTCAACAAGCCGTTCGTGGTATTACTGTTGCTGGTAATTTCTATCAAATGATCAAAGAAATAGATGCTATCAGTAACCAATTAGAAAATGATTATAATCGCAGTTTCTATGCACCTAAAATCCGTTTTACACGGTTAAATATTGCAGGGAAATAACTAATAATCCCTTGTGATAATAAAACCTTACTGATGACGATTTTATTCTAAATCCAATTCAGTGAGGTTTTTTCTGCAAATGCTAAAACTTTTCTATTTACCGCGCCCTATTTATCTGCACAACACGCAATCATCATGATTAGATTTAAGATCTATTGCAAAATGCGATACCATGAGTAAAACACCTAATAAGAATAAGACCATGAATCTTACAGCCATTGCGACACTACAAATTGATAATAAAATGTTTGCCAATCCACGTCGAATCGCATTATTAAAAGCGATCGATGCTACAGGCTCAATTAGCCAAGGTGCAAAATTAGCTGATATTAGCTACAAAGCAGCATTTGATGCCATTAAAGATATGAATAGCTGCCACCAACAACCATTAGTTAATAGTGAGAAAGGTGGCAAAGGCGGTGGCGGTGCAACCCTGACACGTTTTGGTCAACGTTTAATCCAAATGTATGATCTGTTAGATAAAATTCAAGACATGGGTTTACAAGCACTTAATGATGATAATGCTCCTCTTGATAGTCTATTAGGCATAATGAGTCGATTCTCTTTACAAACCAGTGCCCGTAATCAACTCTTTGGCCATATAACGACGATCGCAACCCATAATTTGCATGATATCGTTACTATTGCAATCACTGAACATCATCATATTCAAGCGACAATCACTCATGGCAGTACAATGCGATTACATCTCAAACCAAATAAAGATGTGGTGATATTGATTAAAGGTCCAGCCATTACGGTTTGTAGCGAAGAAAATCTCATTCATGGCAAGCGAGATCGGTTTGATAATCAATTACTTGGTACACTGACCGCAATGAAGCAAGATCGCCAATCGACTGAAATCACTATCAGCTTAACAGATGAAATAAGTATTTGCGCTTTTGTGGATAATCAAGATGTTATGGATGAAACATTACGCTTAGGAATGCCTATTTACGCTTTATTCCATTCCACTCAGGTTATTGTGGCAAGTATGTATTAAATAGCAGAAATGGAACCAATAATCGTCTTACGCTCAAAGGAATGAGCTTATATTATCGGGGATTGGCGCTGGATTCTGCGAATCAACACTGCACTCAGTTGAGAACGCATTATAATTGAACCCTTTCTTTATACAGTCTGTAAAATTAATATAATCGTCGTATTGCTGAATAATAATCAACCCACAAGAAATAAATACAAATACTAATGTTATTATATTTAGCCATATTTTTTGCTGCTTTAATGAGCACAAAAAAAATGTTACCGATAACGGCACACAAGCAATACTAATAAACCATAGTACCGATGATGACAATATCATTAAATAACCACTACCCCCAAGAACACTGATAGCAGTTTAAGGCTTTTTATGCAAAATATCCTGTTATAACGCAGAAATATACCTATTTGACAAAAAAATTACACAAATAGCGATACTTTTACAAATAACTGGTGCTTATATGAGCATGTTTATGATCTACAAATCATGGTGTCTATAGATATTAAATACACATAGACACCATGATTTTGACGTGACGTTGAACCATAAGTTGATAATTAAATAACAAGCCCACCATCTACCTTTATTACTTGCCCTGTAATAAAGCTCGATTGAGCACTAGCTAAAAACAATGCGCAATTCGCAATATCTTGTGCTTTACCCATCCGCTGTAACGGCGTTTTTGATGTCATATGATTAATCACCTTTTCAGGTAAATCGACTGTCATTGGTGTTTCTATAAATCCAGGAGCGATACAGTTTGCACGAACTTGTGCGCCTTTACGTGCAAACTCTTTCGCCCATGATTTTGTCATTGCGATCACACCAGCTTTCGTTGCAGCATAGTTAGTCTGACCAATATTACCATCAGTACCAACAACAGATGACATGGTAATAATAGAACCACTCCCTGTTTGCATCATTGTAGGGGCAATGGCTTGGGTCATGTTAAACACCCCTTTCAGATTCACATCCATGACTAAGTCCCAATCCGACTCTGTCATTTTATCAATCAAGTTATCACGCGTAATACCGGCATTATTCACTAACACGTCAATCTGCCCATATTGCGCTGTAATTTTTCTGACAGCTTCAGTAACACCTTCTCTGTCACAAACATTAAGCTCTAAAGCCGTAACATTAGCAAATTGTTGTTCTAAATCAGCCATCATGCCCATGTTCATGTCACAAGCAATCACACGGGTTGCATTTTGGCTGGCAAATGTTTCAACAATACAACGACCAATCCCTTGAGCTCCACCTGTTACAAGACACACTTTATCTGTTAGCATATTTTCCCTCATTATATTTATTACCGTCCTACAACCAAGCTAAAAATCAGCACTTACTATCAGTTTAGATAACTATCACCAGAACATTAGGCTCAATATCACAAGACACAATTGCAGAAATAAGACACTTACAGTCAAATTCAAGCGGTAACAAATGCAACCATGCTTATATTAAGTATACTTTGATCATAGAAGTAATATCGATAAATCGATAACGCAGGGAAAGCGATGTTAGATAAAATTATTTTTTTTCTTCATGTAGTACGCTGTCAATCCGTCACCGAAGCAGCCAAGCAATACGGTATATCTGCCTCAGCTGGAAGCCGTTGGATCACTGAACTTGAAGAAATGATGGGCATAAGCCTTGTTAAGCGCACTACACGAAAAATTTCAGTCACCCAAGCAGGGCAACATTTATTTCAACGATTTACACAAATTAATAATCAAATTACTGATGTTCTCAATGAAATTCAAAATATCAGTCAAGAAGATATCGGCACGATTAAGGTCGCATGTACACCACTGTTTGCTAAATACTATCTAAGCGAAATCATTGGTGAATATGTTAGTGATAATCCTAATATTAATTTCGTGGTCATTGAAACTGCTTTTGAAGTTGATAATGTCCATGAAGTCGATTTTGCAATCCGTGCCAATGCGACATACCGTGGCTTTCAAGATAAAGACAGTTTATTAGTCAAACGCACGTTACTACGAGAACCGCTTAAAGCATGTTGCTCACCTGCTTATATTGCGCGTTATGGTCAACCCGTTGTGCCTAATGATTTGAAAAAACATTTATGCTTATTTGCGACAACATTAGTGGGTGGGAATAGGTGGATATTTGAACAAAATGGCGAATATAATTCAGTTCAAATTTCGCGAACTGTTGAAGTTGATGACAGTGAAATTTTAAAAAATATTGCCTTAGCTGGCGGTGGAATTGCTTATCTACCCTACAGTTTAATTCAGAATGATTTACAAAATAACAAATTAGTCTCAGTATTAAATGACTATATTAGTAGTGAGTTTGAATTAAGTTTGTATTACAAACCAAGAAAATACATGCCTGCACGCTGTGCAAACTTTAAAGATCATTTACTTAAACGGGTTACTGATATAAACCTGAGTCGTAATGTCACTTAATTCACTAAACATCATATACAAAAAAGCCAGACTTTCGTCTGGCTTTTTTATTACACTAGCGCAAATTACGCGTCAGTACGAGGCTTACGGTCGCCTGCAGGACGTGCTGCACCATCACGGTTGCCACGGTAACCACCACGGCTATCGTTGCCACGGTTGCGATCGAAACGACGCTCGCCACCACGCTCACCGCTACGGTTGCCGTCACGGCTACCACGATGACCACTACGCTCACCGCCACGGTTGCCGTCACGATTACCTGTACGTGGACGGTGCTCACGTAATACTTCACCTTCAACAACAACTGCTTTCACGTCATTCTGACGAATACGTAGTTTCTTCAGTTGCTCTGATACTTCTGCAGTCATCTTCTTAGGAAGTTGAACAAAAGTATGAGAAGGAGCAAGTTTGATTGCACCGATGAACTCTTTGCTTAAGCCAAGTTCGTTTGCGATTGCGCCAACGATATCTTTAACTTGAACACCTTGCTCACGACCAACTTGTAATTGGTAAGTATCCCAATCAGCGTTGTTGAAGCTACGACGCTCACCACGCTCAGGACGGTCACCACGACGATCACCGCGCTCAGGACGGTCGCCACGACGGTCATCACCACGACGCTCACGACGTTGTGATTCACGCTCGATAGCAGCGATCATTGGATCTGGACCTTTATAGAATAAAGGACGGTTACCTTGCTGACGCTGAAGAAGCATTGCCGCTAGTGTTGCTGCATCAACATCGATTGACTCTTGTAGTTTTTCAACAAGTTCAACAAATGCATCTACATTAGTTTGTTCTTTTTGTGCTGCTAGTTCTTCACCTAAACGGTTTAAACGAGATGCAGCAACTAGATCACGTAGAGGAAGTTGAATTTCTTCCATACGAGACTTAGTAACACGCTCGATAGTACGTAGCATGCGGATTTGGTTAGTACGAACCAATAGGATCGCTTTACCGTCACGTCCAGCACGGCCAGTACGACCAATACGGTGAATGTATGATTCAACATCAAATGGGATATCGTAGTTGAATACGTGTGTAATACGTGGAACATCAAGACCACGTGCCACAACGTCAGTTGCAACTAGAATATCAATCACGCCACGTTTAATATGATCAACAGTACGCTCACGAAGCGACTGAGGAATATCACCGTGAAGTGCCGCAGCTTTAAAGCCACGAGAAGATAACCAATCAGCTAGACGCTCAGTATCTTGACGAGTACGAACGAATACGATTGATGCATCTGTGTTTTCAGTTTCAAGAAGACGACTCATTGCTTCGTCTTTCTCTACGCCCTTAACAACCCAAAATTGTTGAGACACTTGAGAAACAGTGCGGTTTTCACCTGCAACGTCAATACGTGCTGGATCACGTAGGAAACGATCAACGATTTCTTTAACGATTGGAGGCATAGTTGCAGAGAAAAGTACACGTTGTGCAGTTTCTGGTGCCTGTTCCATGATCCAAGTAACGTCGTCAACGAAACCCATTTTTAGCATTTCATCAGCTTCATCAAGAACAAAAGTATGTACTTCGTCTAGGTGAAGTTGCTTACGTGAAATAAGGTCTTTAACACGACCAGGTGTACCTACAACAATGTGTGAACCATTTTTTAGTGCACGCATTTGGTCAACGATTGAAGCACCGCCGTAAATCTCAAGAACCTTAAGGCCTTTGATGTTTTGACCAAGAACTTTAATTTCTGCAGCAACCTGAATTGCAAGCTCACGTGTTGGAGCCATAACAATAGCTTGTGGCTTATGCTGAGAAAGATTAACTTTATTTAGTACAGGCAACGAGAACGCTGCAGTTTTACCAGTACCAGTCTGTGCTTTACCAAGCGCATCTCTACCTGTAAGAAGTAGAGGAATAGAGGCTGCCTGAATAGGTGTTGGTGAAACAAAACCCATAGAGTCTAGTGCAGATAATAGTGTGTCGGCCAAATCTAGTTGGCGAAATTCTGTAACAGTTTCTTGCATTGGGATCCCAATATATGAACGACTTAAAAACGGGGCCCCTTTGCTACAGAGGGTTCTGCAACAGCAACCACTAGCACGGGCCTCGACTAATAGGAGGCGTATTGTGGGCTAATACTTGATAAAAAGCTAGAAAAAATTGAACAACGTCACAAAATAACTCACAAACATCTATTTATTGAACAAATAGTACATCTGATAAACATATGATGATTTTGTATCGATTATCAATTAACTATGTTGTTGAAAATACGCACAATCCCATAATTCAAATCTTGCCATCTGTGATTGAACATACTTTTGTTATTAGATTAGAGTTATCTTTTATTTGTCTTTTTATATTGATCGTTACCCTTGATCTTTTTATAGAAGCGGGTTTTAAATTTTTTATTCTCTATTTTAATCATAGTAACATAGAATATTTTTATTCCTTGTTTATAAAGACTTTTATTTAGCTTTTCAGACTCTTCCGCACACACCAACGTGGATGACTTAAACTAAAAACATAAAATATACTAAGTTAAGGCTATCTTTTGTTTCTAGCTTATATTTATGACATAAATTAAAAATTTTGTCATATATTGTCTTTGAATATTTCATTTAAGATAAAAAACGCTTCAAATCACACTTAAGCTATTGATTATATAGCTCGTGATTATGTCGAATGAAAAATTAAACAGTCAAATCTTGGTTTTAGATGACCAAAAACGTATAGTGTCTATGTCGATAATCTGAGACCAGACATAATGTTTCAAGATAACCCGCTGTTAGCACAGCTAAAAAAGCAAATCCAAGAAACACTTCCTAAAAAGGAAGGTTACATCAAAGCGACTGATCGTGGCTTTGGCTTTCTAGAAACTGATAACAAAGAAAGCATCTTCATTCCGCCTATCTATATGAAAAACGTTATGCACGGTGATCGTGTTATCGCCGTGCTTCGTACTGAAAAAGAGCGCGAAGTTGCTGAACCACAAGAGCTTGTTGAGCAATCTATTACACGCTTTATTGGCCGTGTAAAACTGATTCGTAATCGCCTCCATGTCATCCCTGATCACCCCCAGTTAAAAGAAGCGATTAAAGCACGTGCCGCAAAAGGCATTAATCCCGAAACCTTAAAAGAAGGTGATTGGGTTGTTGCTGAACTGACTCGCCACCCTCTTGCTGGTAGTAATCAACCATTCTTCTGTGATATCACTCAAAAAATCACTGACAGTAATGACAAGATTGCACCTTGGTGGGTGACACTAGCTCGCCACCAGCTACCAAATGCAGAGCCAGCACCACAAGATAGCTGGACCATGCTTGATGAAGGTATTGAGCGCCAAGACTTAACTGATTTGCCTTTCATTACTATTGATGGTGAATCAACCAAAGACATGGATGATGCTTTATATACTGTCGCTAAAGATGACGGCAGTTTTGAAATTACCATCGCGATTGCTGATCCAACTTCTTATATTGCTGTTGGCGATAAGATGGATGATGAAGCACGTGAGCGTGGATTTACCATTTACCTTCCTGGTCGCAATATTCCAATGTTGCCACGTGAACTAAGTGATGAATTATGTTCGCTGATCGAAAATGAAAAACGCCCTGTTTTATGTTGCCGTGTTTCAATTGATAATACGGGTGTCATTCAAGACGATATCTCTTTCTTTGGCGCGTGGATCAAGTCTCAAGGTCGTTTATCTTATAACAATGTGTCTGATTTCCTTGAAAATGGCCATTGTGATGACTGGACACCAAGCCCAATCATAGAACAACAAATCGTTGCTCTTCAGGGTTTTGCAACGCTTCGTTCTGATTGGCGCATGGCAAATGCAGTCGTCTTCCCAGATCGTCCGGATTACCGCTTTGAGTTAAGTGAAGATAACGACGTTGTTGCTATTCACACCGACTTACGCCGTATCGCTAACCGCATGATCGAAGAAGCAATGATCACCGCTAACATTTGCGCAGGTCGTGCTTTACAAGAGAAATTTGCAACAGGTGTATTTAACGTTCATAGCGGCTTCAATCAAGAAAAACTTGATGCTGCAATGGAGTTCATCACTAACGCAGAAGCGCCGTTTACTAAAGAAGAAGTTGTTACTTTAGAAGGCTTCAGTGCATTACGTCGTTGGTTAAATACCCTTGATAGCACTTATCTTGATAACCGTTTACGTAAATTCCAAGCATACAGTGAAGTAGCTAATACACCTGCGCCTCACTATGCAATGGGGCTAGATGTTTACGCGACTTGGACATCACCGATTCGTAAATACGGTGATATGATCAACCATCGCTTACTTAAAGCGTTGATCACAGGCAATGAGCCAACACAAAAGCCTGATGACAATGTCGGTGATGAAATTGCTAATCACCGTCGTCATCACCGTATGGCTGAACGTGATGTGTCTGATTGGTTATACGTGCGTTTACTTAAAGATGCTGTGAAGAAAGAAACTGTCTTTAAAGCTGAAATCTTTGATATTAATCGTGCGGGTATGCGTGTACGCCTACTTGAAAACGGTGCAGCAGCCTTTATTCCAGGCTCGCTGATTGTTGATAACAAAGAACGTATTGTGTGCAGTGGTGAACTTGGCATTATCAGTATTGATGGTGTTAAAGAGTACCAACTAGGTGATACTTTTGATGTGAAGTTAGCCGAAGTTCGCGCTGCAACACGTCAATTAGTGGCTAAACCTGTACAGCAATATCCTGCGCCAGAAGTTACTCCTGTGCCAGAGCAAGCAACAGATGCACCACAAAAAGCATAACGATGTAAATCGGCTTTAGCACACCATAAAAGGCCAGTGAATACTGGCCTTTTTTACAGCTTTCACACTATTATTCCAATATAAATAATTCACAGAAGTCAGCTCTCAATGTCAAATCATACTCCAGCAAGCAATAACAAAAAAAACAACACGCCAGAACAAATCCAGCTTATCGAGCAACAAGTAAAACAGTGGCTTGAAGACGTCGTCATCGGCCTTAATTTATGTCCATTTGCTGCTAAACCTAACCGTAACAAACAAATAAAAATTTTTGTTAGCAAAGATAATAATGAAAATGATCTGCTTGAAACTATTTATATGCAGTTCAAAGAGCTTGATGAAACACCGGCAGAAACACTAGAAACTATTTTAGTCGTCGCCCCTTTCTTATTTGAAGAATTTGACGATTACAATCAATTTCTCGATCTTGTTGAAGGCTTGGTGGTACAACTAGGCAAAAGTGGTACCTATCAAATTGCGAGTTTTCACCCTGATTACTGTTTCTATGGCGCAGAGCCTGATGATGCAGAAAACCTGACTAACCGCTCACCCTACCCTGTGTTTCATCTTATTCGTGAAGAAAGCATGGCTAAAGTGATCAAGCATTATCCAAATCCAGAAGCGATTCCTGATCGTAATATCGAATGTGTTGAAAATTTAACCCCAGAGCAAATGCGCAAGTTATTTCCTTATTTAATCAAATAACGCTACGCTTACTGCAGGTTATAAATAGTGAACTAATCATACTAAAATGACGGCAATATCGAATCATTGTCGTTATTTATTTGTTATATTCATGAGCAGCTAGATTTTCGTTTAGGTCTCATCATTTAATGCCATTACTGTCACGTTTATACTCACCCAACACTCGCTTTATACTGCCTTTTTTCATTACCGTGTTAATGATCATCAGTTACCCTTTATTAATGCCGACGATAACTGCTCATTCAGCATTATGGATCAATCTTCCTTTTGTATTATTGGGTATTGTAATAATCCTTAATTACAGGCTTCCTCAAGCTGAAAGTGGGCTTATTGCCATCATTATGTTGATTGCCTACAGCATAATTATTAACTGGCTCCAAGTGTCATTAGCAAACACAGATACTAAGTTGATATTTTGTCTTTTAGCGACATTATTACCGCTTAATATGCTGTTGCTGCGCTTTATTCGATACTCACAGCGGTATGTACTTGCTTTAGTAACACTGGTGTCATTACTGATGCTCCAGTGTGCTACTGGCGCAGCAATTAGCTATTTTTATCAAGCTGATTTCTCAACTTGGCAACAAATCCATCTGTTTACCTACCATAATATTTCATCATTACCACTTATATTAATTGTGTTTAATCTCGCAATAAGTTGTTGTACAGGTGCATTAGCCATCAAATATCATCAGCGTATTGATCGCCATATTTTTATTTGTACATTGCTATCAACCACTACCTTTATCTTTTTTCATTACCCTTTTATTTCCAGTAGTGCGTTTACACTGTGTGCGCTATTGCTATTGGTTGATATCGGCTATTGTCGTTACCAGCAAAGCTTTTATGACTCATCAACCCAACTAGCCGATCATCGCGCACTGGATCAGGCTTTAACTCGTCTGCATTCCCCTTATACAATTGCTGTTATTGATCTTGATAGCCCCGATAAAATTATTGAGAAACATCATCCCCAAGCTATCGCAGATATTCAACGATCAGTGGCAAACTTACTCACACAACAGCCGCAATTATCACCACACTGCTATTTTGCATCTCAGAAATTTATTGTCATTTTTGAGCATATGGATCTTGATAGTTCATTGATTGTATTAACGCAATTTCAACAAGATATTGCGGCAGAAAAACATATTATTGAGCCAATTACGGTTGAATCAGAGCATGATGAAACAGCAGCAAAACCAAAAAAAGGACGTAAAAAGACCCTCAAAATTAGTGTCAGTATTGGTATTAGTCATGCTAGTGATGAACACCTGCCTATGACGATTTTACAGCGTGCAACTGATGCTTTAACGACAGGGAAACAAACAAAAAAGAAGAAAAATCAGATCTATACTGCGGTAAACAATGACCAACAACCACCTATCACATAATGTAGCAGGCAAATAAAAGCCCGAAATTTATCGGGCTAACTAAAAGTTTACAATCATTGTTGTAATTTTAGTAAAGAGCAAGGCACAACCATAAGTCGTATTAGCGCTCTCAGCGGCCATACCTACGCTAACGACTAGATAAGAAACATTTTTATAACATTAATCACCAAAAAATAACCTTTTTATTTGATGCTCGAGCGAATATCTGAAGATAACAGCTTTAAATTTAAACAATCACACCTCAATCACGAGTTTACTGTTCAACTGCTTATTTGAAATTTTGGTATAAAATAATAAGAGCTAACTAATTATTGATGAGCCATCGCACGGGAGGATTAAAATGAACAACCAAGATAGAATTGAAGATATGGAACAAAAAATATCCATTGCCTATCAAGAAGGTCATTTTGAACAGGCTAGAGCCCTTGAAAAAACACTCAAGCGTATTCGTGGACATCATAATTTATACGATGAAAATGACCCTTACTCCCTAGAGGGACGAATTTTTAACGATGATGAATAGCCTATCAATGGATAAGTAAGATCAACCATCTTGCTTATCCGTTATATTAACTTATCAGATTATAACTACTGCTGAATTTCGGTGTTATTTGCTTGTTCATTTAAAATAGCACCTGAATATAAATCCATTTCTAACTCAACTTGCTGACCCGCTTTATTACGCGCTTTAACTGCAATCTCATTATGCTTGCGCTCGACTTTAATCATTCGAAAATCATAATAACCACTAGATTCAAGCTGCTTCATTGCTGTTGGTACACTTAGCATTTCAACCACTGACGTATCAATTGGATCAGCATTACTGACATAGCTTTGTAGAAGACAACACATACTGCTACTAATGAATAAGACTTTTATACTTCGAATCACCTTTACCCCTTAATAGCATTATCGCTATGGTTTGATTGAATAATAACGTATTCGCAAACTATGATGCCAATAAAAATATATGCCAACAGTGGCCTATAATAACTTATCAGCCCCTGATAATTATTAGCAATTACATCCTATAGCTTGCCATTATCAAACATCGTCATTTTAAAGGATAACATTATGTCAATATTATACCGTATCGAAACTGATAGTATGGGTGAAATAGAGGTTCCTAAAGACGCGCTGTACCAAGCTCAAACTCAACGCGCAATCAATAATTTCCCCATTAGTGGCTTAACCATGCCCAGTGCCTTTATTCAAGCATTGGCTTATATCAAGCAAGCGGCTGCGCGTACCAACCTCGATCTCCAACTGATTGATGACAAAATTGCACACGCTATTATTGACAGCTGCCAACTGATTATTGATGGTCATCATCACGACCAATTCCCCATTGATGTTTTCCAAACTGGCTCTGGCACGAGCTCTAATATGAATGCCAACGAGGTTATTGCTACTTTAGCCTCGCAAAAATTAGGTATTACGGTAAGTCCTAATGATGATGTTAATTGCGCTCAAAGTAGTAACGATACCATTCCAACCGCAATTCAAGTCAGTGCTGCATTAACTTGCCACCAACAATTATTACCAGCATTAGTTCATTTAGAACAAGCGCTCGAAAATAAAAGTCAGCAAGTTAACTATTGTGTAAAAACAGGCCGAACCCACTTAATGGATGCAATGCCGATAACCTTAGGACAAGAATTAAGTGGCTGGCAAAGCCAAATTGAACATGCGCGACGTGGCATTGAGTTAGCATTAGACAATGTATCGGCATTAGCGCAAGGAGGAACCGCGGTTGGTACGGGTATTAATACTCATCCACACTTTGCTGCGATTTTCGCAAAAAATATTGCAATCGCAACTGCAGTGCCATTTAGCACCAGTAGCAATTTCTTTTACAGCATGAGTAGCCAAGATGCTGTTGTGGCTTTATCAGGCCAATTAAAAACTCTTGCTGTTGCTATCATGAAAATTTCAAATGACTTACGCTGGATGAACTCAGGTCCATTAGCGGGTTTAGGTGAAATCGCATTAGAGCCATTACAACCAGGCTCATCTATTATGCCCGGAAAAGTTAACCCCGTGATTCCAGAAGCAGCTGCAATGGTCGCAGCACAAGTGATTGGTAATGACGCAACTATTACCGTGGCCGGTCAATCAGGTAACTTTCAACTCAATGTCATGCTACCTGTTATTAGCTATAATTTACTGCAAAGCATTAGCTTATTAGCCACAACAGCAACACAATTAGCTGATAAAGCGATCACTACATTTACGGTTCGTGATGATCACCTCAAGCACGCTCTTAGTAAAAACCCGATTCTTATTACCGCATTAAACCCTGTTATTGGTTATTTAAAAGCAGCCGAGATTGCGAAGAAAGCCTATAAAGAGCAACGACCAATTATTGATGTTGCTGAACAAGAAACGGATTTAACCCGCACTGAGCTAGAATTATTATTAGATCCTAAAAAACTCACTCAAGGTGGTATTGCAAAATAACGCATCATGTCACCACAAAATAGAAAACATCGTTCAATTTTTGAACGTTAATCCAGTGAATGTTAGTATTAAGCAATAAATCACTACCATTACTTGTCCAATAATAAAACTGGATGTAACGTATAATATAAATAAACGCCAGTTCTGTACTCCGTACTGGATATCACTTACAAGCAAAGAGCATTATTAATGAAAAAATTTGTTTTAGCAGCAGCTATCGCATCAACACTATTTTTAGCAGGTTGCAGTGATAAAGTTGACGAATCCACGCTTACCAATGTTGTTCAAACAAGCCAATATGAGCAACCTAATCTAGGTATTACTGCACAAACAACACCTTTTGCAGTAAAAAATCTTAAGATTACGAAAGTATTACTTGATACTAAAACAGACTACAAGGCAGAAGTAAGTTACGACTTGGTTGCCAATAAGAGCTTAGATGAATTTAAAAGCTCAATGAAAGAAGTGACTGCTAAATCACAAGCACCAGCCTCAGATACCGCAGCTGATAGCAAAAAAGATGATATGTCTTCAGCGCTACATACTCTAAAAAACAACCTTGCAGCTGAAGTAATGGTCGTTGCATTTGGAGCTAAATACGGTGATTTTAAAGCAGGCCAAATTGTTGATACTGTTCATGAAACTGTATCATTGAAAAAAGTAAATGATCAGTGGGTTAAAGATTAATTTTCTTACCCGCTATTATAAAAAAACCGCCATCACGGCGGTTTTTTTATTCTCTTAACAATCGATATTTACATTAAAAGCTAGAGCGAAGCGATAAACTCAGTTACAGTTATTATCATAGATGAATGGATATTATAAGGAAGAATATACGATGAATCTTACTCAAGTAGTCCTGACAGTGCCTTCTCATATGGTACCTGGTGGTATACCAAAGCCAAACCTCAAACAACTGGGGTTTAATGGTTATCAACGAAGTGTAGATGTCGATACAACGACACTAACCCGTTTTGAATTCTCTCGTCCGACTAAACATGCGACTGAGACACAATTTGACGAAGCGATTGAACAGTTTATTTGGTTATTCGCTAAAGGCACGCCTTATGTTATAGATAAAATCTTTGCTGATAATACCCCCGATAGCCATCACCGTTATTACTACACCAATAATCAACGTGTGTGCGAGTCTATCAGCTAACATATGCCTCTTTTATAGCCAGTCTGTCACATTCATCCTCGATATTCTGAAACCAGATTGGCTGTAACGCACGCACATAATCTTATAATTTCGCTAGTATTCCATTGTCACAATGTAGACGTAACCAATCGCCATCGTCTTTCAATAATAATAATGTACCATCAATATTGATTGAATTTTCAGTTAACTGGTTAAGTTGATGATCACTACTACGGAATACACGTTTCAAATTCATTCCTAATAGTGTATTCAAATAGTGCTGTAATGCTGCATCTTTTTTAAATATTACCAACGAGTTATCGGCCAATTGAAATTGGATTTGTTCAATATCAGTAACAACAACCTGCTGCTTGGTTAGTTCCGATGCTAGATTAATATCATTAATGCAGTTTGTTGTTATTAAAATCGTTGTATTTGCCATCTTCGTTCCTATCTACATCTCAATATCTTATGATTTACACTACACCTGCTATCACTGAATGAACATAAGATCATTTTTATATTGCAACAACTTAGCATTATCGCTTATTTCGCTCTTATTCCATGTCGTAA
The DNA here is from genome assembly GCF_900185625.1 of Photobacterium andalusiense. Taxonomy (GTDB): domain Bacteria; phylum Pseudomonadota; class Gammaproteobacteria; order Enterobacterales; family Vibrionaceae; genus Photobacterium; species Photobacterium aquimaris. The sequence goes on along the minus strand of NZ_FYAJ01000002.1, from coordinate 34,821 downwards.
AAAAGACACGCCAAGGTCATAAAACTGTCATCTCTATTTCCTACTCTACAACCCATTGCACCAAATAATAAAAGCTATAATCAATAACAGAAGGAATGACACGTGCCATTGACGACCCAAGCAACAACAGCTATCAAATCAACCATGCCGACTTATCTTGCTATCTTTGACTTAGATGAAACGCTTATCGCTGCAGATTCAGCCAGCCTGTGGAATAATTTTATTGTTGCTAAGGGGTTAGCCCCTGCTTCATTATTAGCCCAAGAACAAGCCATGATGACAGCCTATAGCAAAGGCACACTTGATATGGACAGTTACATGACGACAACCCTTGCCCCACTCAAAGGCAAAAGCCAGCAACAAATAAAACCCTTAGTTGATGAGTTTATCGCAAACATCATTACACCAGCCATCTACCAACAAGCACTTGAGCGTATAGCGTGGCACCGTAAACGTGGTGATCATATTCTCATTATTTCCGCAACCAGCGAACATTTAGTAAAACCAATAGCAACGGCCCTTGGTATCAATAATGTGATTGCGATTAATTTAGAGCAAAATCATGGTGTTTATACCGGAACGACAACCGGTATACTGAGTTTTAAAGAAGGTAAAGTTGAACGGTTGAAAATATGGCTACAACAACAAAACCATACTTATAAAGGCAGTTATGGCTACAGTGACTCTGCCAATGATTTACCTCTACTTAACGTTGTTAATAAACCTTTTGCCGTTAACCCTGATCCAACATTGGCGATGCATGCCCAAATGAATGAATGGACGATCATGGATTGGCGTCATGAAAACAATATTCTACGCTAATCATTCAATGTCTGTCATCGCAAAAGATCCCTCTCATTAGTCCTCTCGATTCACTATAACAAGCTCTCAAAATGAGAGCATGTTAACAAACGATAAATAAATCCTTGAACTATGCTTGATAATACATTTTTCAGTACCCATTTACAGATAGTAACAAACTAAATGAATTATCTTGTAGCCAACTATAGATGTAGTACAACGAACGTAATACAGTATTCGCGCATTATATTTCGATTTACAAATTACAAAGGTGTATTCATCACCCATTCAATATCTTTATGAGAATAATGTAGTTTGTAAGTAATCTTATTTAGCAAGGCTGATAGTCAAAGCATCTCATCAGCCAAGCAACGGTACACCCTACCAATGACAGGGTATTGAGAAGGTAATTATCATGACTCCACAAGAAAAAGAACTGATTCAAAGCGTTGCTGCTAAGCTTCAAAAAAGCCCTGAAAGCAAAAAAGATGCTGAAGCAGAACAATTTATCAACACTGAAATTGGCGCACAGCCAGATGCTATCTACAAACTAACACAAGCCGTTCTTGTGCAAGAGATGGCACTTAAACAATTAAAAGAAAAAAACGACTACTTAGAGAAGAACGCTGAGTATTACAAACAAGAATCAAACCGTGGCACTATGAGCCGTATGTTTGGTGGTTCTCGTCAAGCGCCTCCACAACCGCCACAGCCACCAGTTCGACAGCCAAGTGCTTTTGGCGGTTTCATGCAAACAGCGGCTGGTGTGGCTGCAGGTATGGTTGCTGGTAGTGTAATCAGCAATATGTTATTTGATGATAAACCAGCAGAAACAGCGGCAGCAGATCCTGCACCAACAGCGGATCCTGCAGCAGATACAACAGCAACTGATACTGCACAAGCAGATCCAGCTGCCGATGCAACCACAGATCCACAAGCTGATGATTCAAGCTTCTTAAATAATGATGACTCAAATAGCTTTGCTTCTGATTATACTGGCGGCTTTGGTGACGCTGGCTTTAACGATAACAGTGGCGGTTTTGGTGACGCTGGCTTTGGCGATAACAGCGGCGGTTTTGGTGATTCAGGCTTTGGCGGTGACGACAATGGGTTTGGTGGCGATGATACATTCGCTAACAACAGTGGTTTTGGCGATACTGATGGCGGCTTTGGCGGCGATTTCGGTGGCGACGACGACGACTTCTAAGATTGTAATAACCGACAAATAAAAAAGAGCGCATTTGCGCTCTTTTTTTATATCACAACACTCATCAAGGTTAAGTATTAGACAGAATTAGAAATTTTAGTCGCATTTGATTTATCGATTAAAGCGCGATAAGCCGTTGCTTCAATAGCCGCAATAATAAACGGAATAGCGATCACGATAACGCCCCAAATAAAGATATAAATAAATTTGAGTCCCATTGCTAAATTAGGATTAGCGAACAATAAGAAGATTGGCAATCCAATAAACAGCATATAAAAAGCAACAGGTAATAAACCTGCAATCACAAATGCATATAACTTTTTATCTTTTGTTATTGCCAGTGCATCTTTAAACGAGGCCTCTTTACCAGCAGCAATAGCAGGAAGAACGAAAGATAAGCGTGAAAATACAATCCAGCCAACGACACCTAATGCCAACATCACACTATAAACAAAACCATTTGATGCAATTTGATAATCAGCCTCAATTAACAGCCAAATAGCCTGTAATAAAACAAATAACACTAACAAATAGCCACTATAACGGCGTTGTTGAGCATCAAATCTAACCCCTTGCCACGGTGCATCTGCAGTGTCATCTGTATCATGTTTATCTAATATTTGTTGTGTACGTAAACAAATAATCGAAGAGGTCAAAAAGATCGCTATATTAAATATAAACACCAATATTTCATTATAGAGTTCATTACCTGCAACTGAGACTTTCATTGAACGTAAAAAATACGTCACCAAAAAAGGAATCAGTAAGGCTTTTAATAACCTTTTTTTATTATGTAAAACCGTCGATACCGACTGGCTTAATGTTTCCAAAATCATATCCTAACTCCTTTATCAACGTAGCAATACTGACAATTACAACGTCGCCTTCCTTCTTTTTATTTTAAAATTTCCATTTTTACATTTAATACGCCTGAGCGTGTGTTCCCAATTGCCTTAAAAGCAGAACGAGATAAATCAATCATACGCCCTCGAATATAAGGGCCTCGATCATTAACAGTAACAATCACACTTTTATTATTACTGACATTAGTCACTTTCACTTTTGTACCAAAAGGTAAGGTAAGGTGAGCTGCAGTTAATTTACCTTGATCAAAAATTTGGCCGTTAGCTGTTTTACGTCCTTGAAACATATTGGCGTAAAAAGACGCTTTACCATAAATGACTTTATTGGCTTTTTTATGTTCAACTGGTTTGATGATTAATACTGGACGCTTAGTTTCAACGGTTGGTGTCTTATTATATTGATCGGAATTTGTGCATCCTGACATCATAATAAGGGCCAAAACACTCCCACCTAAATAACGTATAACAGACCAATTCATATCACCTCCCCAGCTCATCACACTTATTCAATCAATCACTTATAAATCAAGCAAAACCATTAATTACTTGTTAAATTCTATCACCAAATGTAACTTAAAACCGAACAAGATCATATTTAACTGTTTTTAAAAGAAAAAAAACCGACATTAAAAGTAATGTCGGTTACAAAAAGAAATAATAAAACATACTGTATACACCCATTTTTATCTCTACTTCCAATGTAAAAATAAACAATGACACTATAAGAATAGCAAGTTACATACCAACATTTAAAAGCAATAAATAACTCTATATTATTAACGCTGATAGACGTTATCGGTGGCTAACATGTCGGTTTACTTTTTTCGCGGCTAACCACAAACAATCACATTGCAATATAGATAGCAAAATGCAACGCAAAACGGTGTATTATTGAAATAATGTAATAATTAATTACTCAAATTTACACTAGTCGCTTAATTAAAAGATCTTTAGAATGCGCGTTTTCAACTCCTGCAGAAATCCAATATGTTTAAGCTATTAATCTCAATGCCACCCCAAATCGCACTCGCTATCGCCATTATTTTTGAAGTGATTGCAACCTCTTTTATTCCCAAAGCAGAGCAGTTCACTAAATTAGTACCAAGCACCATTGTTATTGTCGGTTACGCTGTCGCCTTCTTTTTATTATCCGTTACAGTAAAAACAATGCCGGTGGGAATTGTTTATGCTATTTGGAGTGGTGCAGGGATTGTTCTGGTTGCGACCATCAGTTATTTTGCCTACGGACAACGGTTAGACTTACCAGCAATTGTAGGTATTGGATTAATTATCGCAGGCGTATTAGTTGTTAACCTGCTATCAAAAACTGTTTCACACTAACTTCTAGTGAATCTTTGCAACATCAAATAAGGAATGAAGAATAAAAGACTTCTTCCTTATTTATTACCGCTACATATTGCTACTCAGTCTTTCAAGTAATACTTTGATACACTTAATGAATAAACTTTTTTAATGGTACGTATAAAATAAAGCTATCGAAATATCGATGTAGTTAGCATCGTTAATAAGGATATTTTATGCCACAGCCATCATTTAAATTTACGCATCAAACCCAAGCAGCGGCACTGTTATACCGCGCAACATTTGGCCCTCAAATTGATGATCTAAATCCACTGGTTAAGCTCGATGTTAGCCAATGGTTTGAAGAACAATACAATGCCTCACCTTCTTATCATTTGCCGCAACTGCGTCATGCGGTACTAGTATCAGGTAAAACCGAGCCCACAACTAATTTACGGCTTGGCGTATGGTGGCAATATGCATTAACAGCCAATGATCAACTGCGCCAGCGTATGGCTTATGCCTTGAGTCAAATTTTAGTAGTTTCAAGTGTTGGTGTCGGTAATCGCCATGAAGAGCTAGCGGCATATTATGATTTGTTGGTTGAACATAGTTTTGGCAATTTTAGAGATTTGCTAAAAGCGGTAACAACAAATGCTGCAATGGGACGTTATTTAACCTTACGTCGCAGCACCAAAGCGAACCCTAAAAATAATACTTTCCCTGATGAAAACTATGCCCGTGAATTAATGCAATTATTCACTATCGGTTTATGGCAATTAGATGAAAATGGTCAGCCACTCACTGATCATAATGGCGATCCAATTGCTTCATACACCCAAAATGATGTTCAAGAATTAGCACGCGCACTTACCGGTTGGCAAAGTGGTCATAATGAACACCCAATGACACCGCGTGAACGTAATCATGATACCGAGCAAAAATTCATTTTAGGCCAGCACTTTGCTGCAGGTCAAAATACTGAGCAAGATCTTGATCAAGCATTAGATCTGCTTTTTAATCACCAAAACACACCCTTTTTTATTGCTAATTTATTAATTAAGCGTTTTGTTACTAGTAATCCAACCCAAGCCTATCTTTACCGTGTCGCACAAGCCTTTATTGATAACGGCAACGGTGTTCGAGGTGATTTCAAAGCGGTATTATGGGCAATATTAACTGATAGCGCTGTTATTAATGGTCAAGCAAGTCGTCAAAGTCAGCTGGGTTTATTAAAAGAACCAATTCTCATGGCTGCTAACCAGGCTCGTGCGCTAGGTGTGACATCATTAGGGGATTATTGGGAAGTAAAAAGTAATATTCGCTACTTTGGTCAAAGTCCATTACAAGCAGAAACGGTATTTAACTTCTATCTGCCAGATTTTGCACCACAAGGTGAAATTGCTGCCAATGGGTTAACTGCTCCGGAATTTAGCCTATTAAGCAGCTATCAAATGCTTAATATTCATAACCGCTTGTGTGCTGTATTAAATTGTCACCAATCGACAAAACCGCAGCAATGGTTTTACGCTATTCAACCTTTTATTGCCGTCCAACATGATAGCAATGCCTTAATAGAAATGATTAACACCCGTGTGTTTGCAGGGCTTCTTTCTGATTCTCTACGCGCGCAATTATTTGACCTGTTAGATAATCATATTGCAATCAATCAACAAGTTCGTCGTGTTGAATCAGCACTTTATACTGCCTTTACTTCACCAGAGTTCTTTTGTCAGGAGTTCGTAGCATGACAATTACATTATCTCGCCGCCGTTTTTTACAATCAACGGCAGCATTATCAGCCGCTACATTATCAACCCCATCACTTGCGTTGCCACAAAAAAACACAGTAGATGGTCATAAAGCACTGGTGGTAATTTTCTTACACGGTGGTAATGATGCTTATAATATGATCGTGCCAACCAGTGTTGATGCGTATGCCGATTATCACGCTGCACGACCAAAATTATGCTTAACTGAAACCGAAATTATTCCGTTACCTGTAGCGACAGATAACCATATAGCGCTTGGCATACATCATAAAATGTCTGCGTTGGCCGAGTTATTTAACAAGGGTGAAGCCACAGCACTGATCAACAGTGGCCAATTACTCGCCCCTACAACTGCATCAGCCATTGCGACTAACCAAGTTGCTTTACCGCAATTTTTGATGGCGCACAACATGCAACAGAACCTATGGCAAACAGGTTCTAACGGCCACAATAACCCACTCGGTTGGGCTGGTAGAATGATGGATATGCTCAATTTACGTAGTGAGCTATCACCGCTTATTGGGCTCAATGGTGATAAACGCCTATTACGCAGTCAATCTCTAGGACAAACCGTTGTGAGCGACCAAGGCGTGACGAAATACGCCGAATGGAAAGATGAAGTTAAACTTGATCAGTATTTCGCTCACTTTACCGAACGTGGTTATGACAACATCTACAGCCGCCATTTCGCTAAAGTAATGCAACAAAGTGTGAGTGAAAATGATGCGTTAAAGCAAGTACTTGCAGCTCATCCAGCAACAGCTGTTTACCCTGAAACCAAACTAGGTAAACAGTTAAGCATGGTGGCACGCTTAATTGACGCTCGCCAAACACTAGGCCAACAACGCCAAGTTTTCTTTGTTGGCTTGGGTGGATTTGATACTCACGTTAATCAAAAAACTGTCCACGATGAACTTTATACTGAAATTAGTGAAGCCATGGCAGCTTTTAATCAGGATATGCATGCGCAAAATGTTCATCAACAAGTGACAACTATCACCATGTCTGATTTTGGGCGTCGTATTCAAGCCAATGAATCGGGAACAGATCATGGTTGGGGGGGACATCAACTTGTAATGGGAGGTGCGGTTCAAGGTGGACAAGCTTATGGACAGTGGCCAAATCTTGCTCCTGGTAGTGAAGATGATTTTAACCACGGTCGTATTATTCCAAGTATGGCAGCAGATCAGGTCAATGCTTCTTTATGCCGTTGGTTTGGGCTTAATGATCAGCAAATATTAACCCTATTCCCGCATTTAACCCAGTTTAACTCACCATACGTCCCTTTCATTTAAGCGACCAACACAGGAGAAGTGAAGGCTTCTCCTGTGTATATTTACCACCTTAATATCAAACAAGACTACTCACGTAAACCGTCATATTATGCACAAAATGGTTGCCAAACGGCGTAAATATCAGCATAAACAGCGTGATATTGACAATAATTGTTAACCATAAAATCGCTTTAAATGGCTGTTTCTGAGATTTATGGCGCAGTATTTTTTGAGCCCATAAAGCACCTGGCCATCCTCCCAACACAGCTAATAAATGTAAGCTTGCTTCCTTGGTGCGCCATGCGTCTTTTTGAGCGGCACGTTTATCATGTGCATAAACAGCAAACGTGACAATACTTAGGCAAATATAGCCCATTAAAACCCAATATGGACAGCGCGCTAACCACACCCACCCTGCCACTAATGCCAAAAATAGAACGCTGAAACCTTGTGCTTTACTCATGGGTGCGGTGTATTTATCCATGCTTGAATGTGATTTAACAAACCGAACCGATTTGGCTGCGATTTTACCGTTTTGGCGCGTGCCAAGTTGATAATAAACACTTTCATTAATTCGTGGGCGACTTTGGCGATCAGCTAACGCACTCACATGAAAAAAGATATTATCTCCTCCTGCTTGAGGTCGAATAAAACCAAATCCTTTTTGATGATTCCACTGCACAATTGTGCCTTTATCGTTCATTTTTTTTACCTGTGGTTTTACACTGAAAACAGATTAACGGCTTTTTATTAACCATTATTCTATTGTAATGACTGTTACCACCCGATTTGGGCGTTATAAATTACTTTTTTGGTATCAGGTTAATATTTTTGTCATTAAAAATATTGCGATTGTTGAGTAGCGTCAAAATAGTGAATACAATGCTGTGCATAATGGCGTATTTTAACTTTCAAAAATCATCGCTAACAGTGACATTATACTTATCTATATTGCTCTGTATTTGCTAATTGCGACCGCTCATCTCATCAATTAGGTTAACTATGTTTAAACGTTTTGAAAATTTTACAGAAGCATTTCCTAAGCAAGATCCTGAGCAACCACCACAAGGGATTATCGCTTTTTGCCGTTACTATAGCCGTGGGTTTGAAAAGCCACTGCTGATAATGGCTATCCTCAGTGCCACCGTCGCCATTCTCGAAGTGGTTTTATTTGGGTTTATGGGCAAACTGGTCGACTGGCTTACAGAAAGTGATCCCCATACATTTCTCGCTCAAAATGGCACTAGCCTGTTTTGGTTAGGCTTGGTTATTTTAATATTGATGCCAACATTGGTACTGATTTCATCCCTGATTACGCACCAATCGTTGCTGGGTAACTACCCAATGTCGATTCGATGGCTAGCACACCGTTATTTACTTAAACAAAGTGTGTCGTTTTATCAAGATGATTTTGCTGGTCGTATTGCGACTAAAGTGATGCAAACATCACTTGCTGTTCGCGAAACAGTAATGAAAACCGCCGATGTATTTGTTTATGTCTCAGTTTATTTTACCTCATCATTAGTCATTTTAGCGCAGGCTGATTGGTTATTAATGTTACCAATGCTATTTTGGCTAGCGGCTTATGTTGGTATTCAACTTTATTTTGTACCCAAACTTAAACATATTGCGGCAGAACAAGCAGATGCACGTTCAACCATGACCGGCTCAATTGTTGATAGCTACACGAATATATCAACGGTTAAATTGTTTTCTCATGATCAACGTGAGACTGAGTATGCCGAAAAAGGTATGCAAGGGTTTCTTGCTACCGTCCATACTCAAATGCGATTAGTTACAGGGTTTAATTTCTGTGTTCAACTCACCAACTATACGCTGCTATTTGCCATTTCTGCGTTATCTATTTATTTATGGATGCAAAGCGCAATTCAAGTCGGTGCGATCGCGATTGCCATTAGTCTTGCGTTGCGTATTAACGGCATGTCAATGTGGATCATGTGGGAAGTCGGCGCATTATTTGAAAATATAGGTACGGTAGTGGATGGTATGAAAACCTTATCGAAGCCAATTGCGATTGAAGATGATGCCGATGCTAAGCCTTTAGCAGTAACCCAAGGCGGGATTGAATTTGATGATGTAAGCTTCCATTATGGCGAAAATAAAGGTGTTATCAGTCATCTTAACCTCAATATTAAACCCGGTGAAAAAGTCGGTTTAGTCGGGCGTTCTGGCGCAGGTAAATCAACCTTAGTTAACCTACTTCTGCGTTTTCATGATGTGGAAGGTGGTAAAATTCGTATTGATGGTCAAGACATTAATGCCGTTACTCAAAACTCACTGCGCAGTAATATTGGCATGGTGACCCAAGATACTTCCCTATTACACCGCTCTATTCGTGAAAATATCGTCTATGGCAAACCAGATGCTGATGATGAAACCTTATTTGCCGCCACTCGCCAAGCGCAAGCGCATGAGTTTATCGAAACCCTTACCGACTCTTTTGGTAATGTTGGCTACGATGCACAAGTGGGTGAACGTGGGGTTAAACTGTCAGGCGGTCAACGTCAACGAATTGCTATTTCACGAGTATTACTTAAAAACGCGCCAATCTTAATTTTAGATGAAGCAACCTCGGCGTTAGATTCTGAGGTTGAGGCCGCAATTCAAGAAAGCCTTAATGAGCTAATGCAAGGTAAAACAGTAATTGCGATTGCGCACCGCTTATCTACCATTGCTGCGATGGATCGGTTAATCATTCTTGATAAAGGCCAAATCATTGAGCAAGGCTCTCATGCTGAGTTATTGCAGCAAAATGGTATTTACGCACAATTATGGGCGCACCAGACCGGTGGCTTTATTGGCGAGCAGGATATTTCTGACAGCGTTGATGATTTGAATCAAAATATATAGTTGTATTTAATATTCTCTAACACCAAGCCGCTGATTTAGCGGCTTTTTTATTTTTAAATATAAGCTAATTGAGGCTATTCAGAAGCGTTTGGTGGTTAATGTAATGACAAAGTCGCTTGGTGATTACGATACGACAGAATCGCTTGGTGCTCACATACGAGCTAGCCAAATGACCAGCTTGATGTTGGACAAAAGCGAGTTACGCACTTTGCTCTATTTTGGCTGGTAAGTATTAGGAAAAGTAGGGATAACGCTCAATTAAGGTGTGAAGCACGCAACCACGACTTTTAATTTAACCATCGTAATCACTGAACTTAACTAAAACCAAAAGTGCCAACCGTGCTGAATCACTCTTGAATTATTTGTTATAGCTAATGGAGCGCTACTCTGACTTAACTTTCTCTCTACGAATTGATATTTTTATATCTCTACGCTCGATTTTCTTATTCAGCTGCAATACATGTTCTTTGGCTTTACTCATCAAATATGAGTGGAACAATTTTATGGAGAATAACTTTTTGATTATTCCCCCCTTGTATTCACACCACCCTTCTAGTAAAGCCTGATCACTATCAATTTCTAATTTTTCAACCGTTAGACCTTCGCTGCGGTAAGGCAAAAAATAACGCGGGTCATTATTCCTAAAGTGATTTCCTGAACCATTGAAGTCATAGAGTACATTGGCATTGTTACAACCATATGCGTCATAGCTAACAGGCTCAGATACCTCTCCGCCCCAAATAAAATGTAACCTTACACCACGAGCTCTAGGTTGAGTATTTGCATTTTCGCCCAACACACCGAGGAAATTCATACCTCCATCATAACCACCGTACTCATACATAGATTTGTATCGAGTAGACTCCAAGATATCAAAAGCAATTTTTACGCTTGTAATATGGATAAGCTCAACCACTAAATCGTACCTCTTCTATTTTTTCATTAACACAATTTAATTCAATCTATTATAAGGAACAGGCCATCACTGAGCTATAACGCCCTGTTAATAGGCAAATTTTGCTGGGTTGATTTTTGCCTGCGGAGCAGAAAAGCAAAAAGCGATACAGCAAAATTTGTCCTTATTTAACAGATTGTTAGATTGCGACTTGTTCATGATTGTTTTACCAAATACTGCTCTAGTAACGCATATAAATCGTGTGGATACTCATAAAACTGGTCATCCAATTCACCTAAGAATTCGTCATATTGATCGCCTAAACACTGCAGTTGTTTTGACCTCAAAACGTGATCTCGGCTCGGTCCATTTTCACCAAAGATGGAATTCGCTTTTTCAGTAATTTCTGCTGTTTTGGGAGCTCCTATAATTCGCAGTGCTTGTGGCACATAATAGGCTAAGTCTCCTGCAGAGTTATAGTAGAATTGATCAAATCCACCATTGTTCACTTCCGCTTCAAGAGCAAATATAGATGCTACAACCTTATCTTGTTCGGATAACGCATCCATACCATTTAATCCTAGTTTTTCAAGTGCCTCTTCGAAGGCTGATTCGACGATTTCACTCATAGCAATCTAACGCCCTGTTAAGGTGTGAGCAACGCATTACAAGAGCCGCCGCAAACCACCTTAATCACTTAAACCAACGCATAGTAAAAATGCCACGCGTTGCGAATCACTCTTAAACAGATTGTTAACTGACTTTGGCGGAAACTTATTCTTGGTAGAAGCTTACAGAGGATGGGAGTTTACTTAGGTCAACCCGGTCATTGTGTTGGCCACTACGCCGCCTGAAATACCGATTAGGGCGGAAGATAGATGAGAATTTAGTGAGCCGGTTGTAGTGTTGGTTTTTTTCATGGTAGTCACCTTTGAAGTTGAAGTTGATAGGAAAAACACGAGTGTTATAGCCAATAATAAACAAACAACAGCGACTAGTGGACCAATTACAACTGAACCGATGGAGACCCCAGCAATAGCTGACCTAAGTAAACTGTTCACAAGGTAACATAAACAACTGTTTTTGAATAGTTAATTCTAGTACGCAGTCAGTTAACAGTATATTAATAAGCATTCTTACTTTCGCGCAAAAATACACGCATAAACAACCTTTATCATACTAGATATAATCTATATATATCATGAAGTTGATAACAATTTTTCACGCCTGACTCTCAATAAGAGGATGTGATAAGTAAGAAATGTATTTAATCAGTCTTATTAAATACAAACTGAAATGTTAAATGATATAATTTTCAATTGGTTATGATTCCACTTCTGTTTTTAACAAGAAATATTTCTTATTAAAAACAGAACTAAAGCGATAAAATCAACACGTTTCATTATAACTGTTTATATATACAGCAAATAAAACTAATCCAAAATCACATTAAAAAAAAATGAATGAGTATTTGATCTAACTCGTTTTGGGGCATTTATGTGTTGGGAAACATGGGACAGCCATAATTTTCATGAGGTCTATCCGTGATCTATTCAGCCCGTGTTTGAGCATTAAAGAAGCCAGCGAAAACAATAGCTCTGCAACGCGTGGATGGTAGATTCCCTATCGCCCTCGCGGGCATTCACTGTAGGGAATAACGGCATTTGAACTCGAGCATGTGTTGTTGATAATGGCAACAACGAGATAAAAAGTTATGGGTATCTATTCTTTGGCATACCACCTTTTTAACTAGTTGAAAGTCGAGCATAAGTAAGTGCTAATTCAATTACAGGCATTGGAAAACGCTGCTCTTCACGAATACCATTGAAAGAAGGTAAATAATTAAAACCCTTTTCAGAAACGATTTTCTCGCAAAGTGCGATTACATAGTTCACTTCATTTATGGAGATGTTAAGAGAAGATAAAACATCAGCCACATCGTAGAACTCATATTTAGGTAAATTAGCGGATTCAACCGTAACCAAACGCTCCCCCAATAATTGAATTTTTTTATCTTGTCCTTTGATTGTATTGCTCTGCTTACCCACTTTTTCATCCAGTTTCTCGAACTTTTCTTTTGAGTTGCGAATAAACTGGCTTAGAAGCTGCGATTGTTTGGCTTGTTGATCAGCTAGTTGAAGGATTAGATCGTCATCAGAAACTTCTGGTGGTGGATAAACACCATATTTTCTGATTGATGGCATAACTTCCTTTATGACCCAATTTTGGAACTTCTTAGCACCAGAGCTATTGGATTGAAGAGCAACTCGGTAGACACCAGGTTCACTAACAAAATAGTCCGTTCGCTCAACACCATTTTCAATAATGTTTTCCATAAAGCGCTCATCATCCTCAAGTGAAGACAAACAAGCTCTCAAAAATGAAGTTTGATCCGAAGTTGCCTTACCATCTAGATGTTGCGATTCCTTTGAAATCACTCGAATTACATCAGGTAGCAAGAACAGTGTTTCACCATTTTTCTGTAGCGTTTTTATTTCAAGTTCACCCATGGAACTTGGGTACAACAAAACATCAAACATTCAATTTCCTCATTGATTGACCTAGAAAAACAAAAACACAGGACAGCCAAATCTTTACTTTAAAAAATCAACACGTGTAAGTTGATTCCTATCGTCCTCAGTATCATTCTTTATTAGGAATGGCAATATCTAGGCGAAATTATTGATGTCCATTATTTTTTCGATAATAGTCTATTTAAACTATAAGTATCATGACGTTGGTTGCATTTTTGAAAATGAAGAAGTGATGGCTATCCGTGATCTATTCAGTTCGTGTTTGAGCATTAAAAACACCAGCGAAAATAATAGCTTTACAACGCGTGGATAGTAGATTCCCTATCGCCCTCGCGGGCATTCACTGTAGGGAATGACAATATTTGAATACAGGCATGTGTTATTGAGAATGGCTGCAGCGAAATAGAAAGTTATGGGTGTCCATTCTTTTTTGTGATCTATTCAGCCCGTGTTTGAGCATTAAAAACACCAGCGAAAATAATAGCTCTACAACCCGTGGATGGTAGATTCCCTATCGCCCTCGCGGGCATTCACTGTAGGGAATGACGATATTTGAATACAGGTATGTGTTATTGAGAATGGCTGCAGCGAGATAGAAAGTTATGGGTGTCCATTCTTTTTCTGTTAAGGAAACATGGGACAGCCATATATTTTTATAAGAACTAACCGTGATCTATTCAACGCGTCTTTGAGCATTACAAACACCAACGAAAATAATAGCTCTACAACCCGTGGATAGTAGATTCCCTATCGCCCTCGCGGGCATTCACTGTAGGGAATGACAATATTTGAATACAGGCATGTGTTATTGAGAATGGCTGCAGCGAAATAGAAAGTTATGGGTGTCCATTCTTTTTCTGTTAAAGACACCAGCGAAAACAATAGATCTACAACGCGTGGATGGTAGATTTCCTGAAAACAAAAAAGCGTTAGCATATTCTAGTATGCTAACGCCTTAAATAAATCGCACCTCATGTTACGTATTACGTACATGTTTAGGTTTAATGATCTTTAACCAATATTGCAGTCAGTGCAGCTTTGCAATTCAATTTCGTGTTCAAAAACAGCAACATCGCTACCATCTTCAAATAATTCAGCGATTTCTTGTGCGACTTCTTGCTCATCTTCTGCTTTTACTTGATCAGCAAGTGTTTCTTCTGAGTAACCATAGAAATTTAACAATAAGTAATCACGGACTTCATCTTTAGTACAAGTCACGTTCACCACAAGCTCTGAGTTAACATCGCCCTGCGCAATCATCGCCGCTATTTGTGCGACTACATCTTCTTTCATCGTCGCTGTTAACCAACCAAGATCAGTACTTACTGTGGTTTTATTACAGTTAAAACAAGGAAGTTGATGAAAGTAGTATTGAAAATTAGTCATAGGTGATTTCTTCTTTAAATATTGTAAGCCAAGATTATGAGCGTTTTCTGGCAAAATACTACTGCAATAACTATTGAAAGCACGATTAACCTGAATAATTAACAGCAAACAAGATGATTTACTTAGAGCCGCAACTCAAAATATTAGTTACAGGGTCACTTAATGGTGCTTTTATTCACATTAATAAAATACAAACCAATACCAAATATTCCCCATTGCAGTGAATCGTACAAAAGGTTATCTAATACAATGTCTGAGTGTACTGTGCTCACAGCCAGACTTATAACAATAAGTACAAAGCCAATTACATTCCATGTTGTTTTCGTTAGCTTGAAACATTTCATCGATATTGGTGCAATAGTGATCACAATCGATAGACTCAATAACACATTCAACAGTAATTTTGCCCAAAAGCTATCCCAAATAACGTCCATCCCCCTCCCTCTGCTATATCTACAAGCACATGTATTTCAGTTTTCCATTTACCGATTAATTGATATACCAGACCACTGCGGTTTACGAATATAAACAGAGATTATTGGGTGTTCAGTTTACAAAATGGTTAAATTAGCTGCTCTACAATGTGAGTTACAATAAATTTGTGATGTTGGTATAAAAAACCATCGACTCATATTTGATTACGCAAAAAAATAAACTCTCATTATAATTAGTTAACAGTTAATCATAATAATGTTAATAAAACTTAATGGGGGATGAATAAGTCATTGACTTAATATACCTAAAGGAGAATCTAATGTTGCAATAGCGTAACTTGAACCCCTTTACAGTCAGACGTAACATGCGCACACCTTTATTTGAGAGGACACCGCTTTGAACACACCCAGTCGATACTGGAATGAGATTTTTCCACGTTAATCTGTCCTCCAGCGCTTTTAAGTGTGAGTTGACAATGTTTAACTGTCAGCATGCATTATTCCTTATATTCGTTGCTTTTGCTTAAATCTTAGTATTCCAGTTTTCATTGGTAGATGCTGTTTTATCAGCCTCAAACCGTGTTTTTAAGTGTTCTTTATATCATCGCCATTAGTGGAGATATAAGACATGCTGAATGCATTCACATTAAACGATTTACGTTTACAACGTTTAGATTTAGACGCCCAAGATCCTATCTCATCAGCATTATGGGTTGATCTCATCGACCCCAATCAAGAAGAACGAGAGCGCGTACAACAAGAGTTAGGACAAGGTCTTGCAACACGCCCTGAACTTGAAGATATTGAAGCCAGTGCGCGTTTTTTTGAAGATGAAGACGGCCTCCATATTCACTCCTTCTTTTATTCTGAAGATATGGAAGATTATGTCAGTAATGCCACCGTCGCTTTTACCATTCGTGATGGACGTTTGTTTACGTTACGTGAGCGTGAGTTACCAGCATTTCGACTTTATCGCATGCGGGCACGTACACAGCGATTACAACAAGGTAATGCTTACGAGCTACTTTTAGATTTATTTGAAACTAAAATAGAGCAACTTGCAGATGTAATTGAAGATATTTATAGCGAATTAGAGTCTATTGGTAAAACTATTTTACGTGGTAAGCCTGGTGAAAATTTTGATAAGGCCTTATCACACCTAGCAGAGCAAGAAGATGCTGGCTGGAAAATTCGTTTATGCTTAATGGATACTCAACGCGCATTAAGCTTCTTAGTACGCAAAGCCCGTTTACCAGAGAGTGAATTAGAACAAGCACGTGAGGTATTACGTGATATTGACTCTTTACTACCCCACAATGAGTCTTTATTCCAAAAGGTGAACTTCCTGATGGATGCTGCAATGGGCTTTATTAATATTGAGCAAAACCGCATTATCAAAATATTCTCAGTGGTATCAGTAGTCTTTCTACCGCCAACATTGGTTGCATCAAGTTACGGTATGAACTTTAAGTTTATGCCTGAACTTCATTGGGAACTTGGCTACCCCTATGCATTATGCCTAATGGTATTAGCAGGTTTTGCACCTTATCTATTCTTCAAACGTAAGGGGTGGCTATAAGCTACACGTAATCATTGTTATAACGACATTATTTACAAAAAAGAACCCTACTTCAACAGCAGGGTTCTTTATTATTTATCGCCAATATTCACTGACTGATAGTGTAAATAACGTTATTTGTTAACCGTTATAATTGTGGCGTCAGACCAAGTTTTTCTAACACTAGCTTAAAGTTAGCTTGACGCTCTTTGGCATTATGCACTTCGCCAGTCGAACATACTGAATCTGGACAACCACGGTTTACAATACCTGACACATCATCAATAAACTCAGTCCCTTTTAGGCCACTATCAACGTACTTTTTCAGTTCGTTATAGTAGTTCCAATCAGCATATTGACCACCTTCATCAGAATATGCCTGTACCGATGTTACCCAGTAGAATAAGCCTGCAATCCACTTAATTTCTTTATTTTCTTCAGAGCTACAAATTAAGCCTGGATTTGAACAGAAATCAAGATCAGCATACAGTGGGTTTGCCGGTGGTGCTTCAACGGTAACACCATCAATAGTTTTACCAATTGTCGCAGGATCAACATGTGAACGACCTAAATAATGGTTAAGCGTACCGAAGTTCTGACGGCCTGTCGTTTGAATAACACCACGTCCCCACCAGCCACAACCTTCAACACTTTCTTGGCTGCTACCATCCCAGATAAACGTACCTGCTTGTTGGCCAACGTAAGTCTTACAAGTATCACGTTCCCAAACTTGCTTAGAAGTATCTACTTTTTCTGGCACATCGTTACAGTGACCATTATTTGTCCAACGACCAACCGCACCATTTACTAATAGGCCACGCTCTTCAAGCACTGCATCTGGTGCTGCAAATACTGGAGCTGGCGCGCCATACCATTTAGCATGCGTTAGTGCGCTCACTTCCATCTTGTTATCACGAGGACAAGAGTAAGCATAATCTAAGCCTGAATTAGGGTTTACACCGTAATCTGCATATTTCTGGCCTAACTGACCACAACTTGCAGACATTGGGTAATCTGCTGGTGCACCGTATTTTACTTCAGACCAGTTATTCTCATCACAGGCGTTATAACGAATAGTCTCTTGCATGCTTTGCGCTAAGAATGCTGCAATCGCTACTTTTGCATAGATAATGTTGGTTGCATCATCTGCTTCATCATTTAATAACCAGAACTTATTACCAGCAACACCAATATTGTGCATTGCATTTAAGCCATCAAGGAAATCATTCCACTTATAAACGGTAGATGGGATCCATTGTGACTGTGGCGTTTCGTAAAGGAATGCTTCATTATCCATTACATCAGCAGCACTGGTCAGCTGTTGGTTCAATGCTTCTATACGAGTTAGTGAGCCTTTTTCTAGCTCTTTGCCAACATAATACAGTGGCACTTTAGCAGCTTGGTAAGATTCAATTTGCGCGGTTAAATTAGCGCTGTTTTTATCAAACAAAATAGCAAAAATATTACTGTAAGCTGCTTTGCGGATTTTCTGCTCTGAGGTTGCATTCCCCATAAAATAATTAGCAGCTTGATCTGTCGGCATATTTGCTAACATCGCAGGCGTTTTTACAAAATCAGTGACTTGCTTAACGTATTCTAGCGCATTGTGCCATTGGTCATTTGACAAGGCAGCAGTTGCACTTGACTTAGTAAAGACCACAAAATCAGCTTTGGTTGCACTATCTGCTGTATAAAGTGCAAGCTTATTTAATAAATCTGCACTGTAATTAGATGCTGCATTCCACACTGACTGACGACCAGAATGGGTATCAAAAGCAAAATCACCGATTGATAATGACCAACCAAATGGCGCTTGTGGTGCAACAGTTGATACGATCAAGTTGTGTGCTTGTGCCCAACCTTTTAGATCATTGCTTAGTGCATTGATCGCATCAATATCAATTTTACTGCCGGTGCTATCAGCAGCCTTAATTAACGCTTCTTTAACCGCAATAGTCGCAGCCAATAGATCTTTATCTTGAGTCGCATTATCAAGTACATCACTACTAATAATAACTGATGCAGTATTAGCTTTATTCGCTTGTTCAATAACAGTAACAAATGCCGCGGTTAGCTTATTAACATCGGCAAGATCAGCACTGTTCGCTGTCGCAATAGTCATTGTTTCAGGTGCAATTGTTGATGGACTTGCCACTACAAACGTATTTGGCCAACCCGCTACTTCCAAACGAACAGGATCCATTGGATTTGGCAATGAAAGCACTGGCGCAGTACCTGGCTCTGAACCATCACAATTTAAGTGTAATGACCATGAAGCGTCACTACCCGGTTTGGTTTGTGTCCAATAAACTGCCGAGTAAGCAATATTATTATGAACCATAATATCGCCACCAGTTGCATGATCGCCACGCGTCCAGTCAGGGTAAACATTAAACTCTTCACACAATCCACCCGGCGGCGTTACTGGCGGCTCAACGGTTTCTTCTGTAACTGTGATAGCTAAACTAACACTAGAAGAAAGTGCTTGGGCATCAGTTGCGATAGCATTCAGAGTAATATTACCTGTTTGCGTTGGTTGCCAATCACATGCAAATGCTGTTGTTGTTGCAGCATCAAAGGTACAAATTTGTTGGTTATTTGCGTTAACAACCACTTTGGTTAAATCATTATCAACATCAGAGGCATTAATAGAAATAGAAACAGTGTCCGTTTCTTTAATGATTGAACCGTTGGTTGGTGTTACAAATGCGACAACTGGCGCAGTAAAATCGTCGTTACCTTCAGCTTCTACGTTTACAGCAACAGATTGTTGTTCGATTTTTTGGTTATTTTTATCAAACACAAAGATATTAATTGCAGCACTGCCCGCTTCCGTTGGTGTCCAAGTTTGCGAGTAAAGCTCAGTAGTTTGATCAATTGCTTTTTCAGCCAACTTGGTATTATTAATCCAAAACTCAACTTTTGATGCTAATTCACCATCAATACGTGCCTTAATGACAACCGCTTCGTTAGCTTTTAATACTTGGCCTGCAATTGGAGCAAGAATCGATAGTTCGGTTTCTTCTGGCTCAGGTGATGGCTCGTCAGTACACTCTGTTAATGACCAAAACCATGAATCAGTTGTTGGTATTTCCCATATACTTGGGCTATTTTTAGCGATAAAACATTGGCCATCATATGACACAACATCGCCATTATTAACTTGGGTTGTACCCGGAATAAACGGAATAATAGTGTCAGGCTCTGGATTTGGCTCAGGCTCTGGTTCACCTGAACACTCAGCAGTGTCCCAAAACCATGAATTGATACTTGGCGAGTCCCAAACACCAGGGCTATTTTTAGCTATGTAACACTCACCATTAAAAGACACCATAGTGCCATTTTGAACTTTTGTTTCTCCCGGAACAAAAGAAATAACGTTGGTGTCAGAAGCATATACATTGCTGCTCAGTATTACACTGAATATAGCCGCTGTTATTTTATTTATTTTTTTCACTTTACTTCCTAAGTATGTCCACTCATTTCAACGAAGCTAACACTCTCATCCTCATAAGTATTGATAGTTGCATTCCGTACAACCAACTTATATTTAGCGTTTTGTTTCACTAATGAAGTGTTATTAATCAATATGATACCACCCATATAATATTTTATTATATGTTATATTAATTATACTAATGGTTATATGTAACAGTTGATTAATTTACGTAAGCTATGTAACGGCAATAGGAGCAGGTCATCTATTATGAAAAAATTAATATTTTAGATTAAGGCTTTTTGTCACGTAGAAATAAGGTAACATAGCGCTATAAATGCTAACGTACTAGATAGCATATCTTTAGAAAATAATAGGTTAGAATCAATGGATTACCAACATTACTATGAAACCATGATCGAAATATTGGTTGATAATTTTGATACAGATATTGGTGAATACAATGGTCAAATTGAATTATCTGTCGATGAATATAATGACAGCTGCAATATAGCTAAAGAATTTAATGTAGCTTATAACCCTGAGCACAGCGTACTTGATGTATTACACCAATCAACGCCAGAAAACGGTGAAATAACAACCTATCTTGTCTCAGCGCTAGCATTAGGGTGTTTAATTGATTATTTAGAAGATGAGCTTATTGTTGATTTCGATGACTAATCCAGATCATTAGTACTTATACAACAAAAAGCTAACAACGATAGTGGTTAGCTTTTTATTTTATGTTCCCTTTCTTAATATCAAGATTTTTATAATCTTCATACACATTAATCATGTCTTACAGGCAAGATCATCATTAAAAATATTAATTATTATAAATATCAATTGAAGATTAATTTATGTTCGCTAACATAAGGTAACTCATAACTTGTGATCACTATTTTATAACATAAGGCAAAGGATGCAGCCCAAAATATACATCAAACTAGAAGATACTATTTGGAAAGTTACCAACAATGGCCAGTGGTTGGTAGTAACTCCACACGAAGTGATTGATATTAGTTTACCTTTTATTACAGAGCATACGCATTTTAACGATGTAATTAGTCTTCACTTTAATGAAAAAGAAGTCCTAACGGATTTAGGCTAGTTTTCCCATTTGCTGTTTAATTTACAGCCCTGATTGAATATGACTTATTTCACATGTTGGCATGCAAATCCTACCTTTACATCATCCTTTTGCGAGCGATATTTTACCCCCGCATCGCTAAATAACATATAGTAGCTTTCAAGCGTATAATTATGTCATCTTTGTCTCTCTAGGTAACATTGATGTCAGATCATGATCTAGAAATATCTAAATGGCGACAACAGCGTAAAAAAGGCCTATTGCGGTTTATTGTGAGTAATAGCCTTCCCGCTTTTTTAGGTGTGATAATAGGAAAATTTATAGGTACTTTGCTAATTAATGATAACGGTTTTAGTGACGTATTTGTTCGAGAAATAATAATCAGTTTTATAGCTCTCGTTACTGTCTTACCATTATTAAGTATCCTTCACTGGCAATGGAAAGAGCGTAAATACCACCTCCATAATAAAAAATATAATCCCAAATCATTAGAAAATAGTAACGACTAAAGGATTTAAAATGACAATACAACAAAGAATAGCAATAGGTCTAGGTTCTGGACTACTAATAGGATCGGTTGCTACCGTATTACCTACTTTTCAATTTTGGTGTTTTGTTATCGGATTAACGCTACTTAATTACGCTATTATAACCAAGAAAAGCTAACGTTTCGCAATAGCTGCTAATTTATATTGGCATAACAATATTACTGGCATAACACAAATTGTGGTGGTCATAATGTCAGCCAGTGTGTGGTACTTTTGATGCATCATTAAAGCTGCATATCCTACCATCGAGAGGATCATTAATACGCTTAATTTGGGTGTATACACTATAAAATACCCGATAAAAACTAATGCAATTGCGGTGTGGGTACTGTAATCCAAATCAAATGCAGGCCAAATACCAATTGCATTATCAAGAAACATAATTGCATAGATAAAAACAGCCGATAGCACCACTCCCTCCAACTGAAATAAGCTCTTCTTGAACCCATGATGTCGCCCCGCCAACAGTATAAAAATAATGCATAAAATCACAATAATTGGGGTATAAAGATCGGCAATAAAAGCCCACTGTTCAAACGTCATTATTAGTATATCCCACAAAAAATAATCGTTATCTTCACATACATAACGAATTATTTCATCTGTTTGAACAGAGAGAAAAGAATAAGGGACAGCCACATCTTTTTAAGTTACAAAAAAACAACTATTCAACCAATAATTAATTCGTCTACTGTAAAATTACAGCTTCTTATTGAAATTCTTCGTTAAATCACCCCTATTCATATATTTCACGATCGACAATACCCACAACCCTGGCGGTTATTGCGGTATTTTCATCTTGTTATAAAAAACCATCTCTAGTTAGGATGTAGCTGATGACTCGCCAACTTTCCTTTACACCAATGCCCACCAACATGTTGTTTAAAGGCGCACATTCGGGACCATTTTCCGCTCACATTGGCATAGCGTTCCATAAATTGTTCACTATGCTCAAGCCAAGGAAAAGAATAAGGGACAGCCACATCTTTTTAAGTTACAAAAAAACAACTATTCAACCAATAATTAGCTCGTCTACTGTAAAATTACAGCTTCTTATTGAAATTCTTCGTTAAATCACCCCCTATTCATATATTTCACGATCGACAATACCCACAACCCTGGCGGTTATTGCGGTATTTTCATCTTGTTATAAAAAACCATCTCTAGTTAGGATGTAGCTGATGACTCGCCAACTTTCCTTTACACCAATGCCCACCAACATGTTGTTTAAAGGCGCACATTCGGGACCATTTTCCGCTCACATTGGCATAGCGTTCCATAAATTGTTCACTATGCTCAAGCCAAGCATCTACTGATATTCCCAGCTGTTGTAAAATTTTAGGCTGGCTAGATGATATAAAACCTTTTTTATTATTGCGAATACAGCGACCAGTCCAGCTAATCAATTCGAGATAATCGGCAAATGCAAAGTTTATCCCTGCTGTCTTGTTCTGATGTTCAGCACCTACAAAGGGCAATAATTGAAAATGACCTTTATTTGATGATGGTTGTTTAGTGGCGGTTTTAGGTTGCTGATATTCACGAATACGTTGCTGAATCGAGGTAAAATCTGATTGTTCTAATGACGGTGTAACGCCAGCCCGAATTGGATTTAAATCAACATACATCATGCAAGATAGTAACGCTTGTTCATCTAATAGTGCTTGAGACTTAAATCGCCCTTCCCAAAACGCGCCTTTGCATTGATCTTCTTTATTGGCTTTGCGGGCAATTTCTTCATTAAGGCAACGCATAAACCAGCTAATACTGCCTAATCTTTGCTGCCATTCAGTGACTAAATTTGATAACGCCTGCTGTTTTTCTGCGCCGACTTGTCCTTCTTTTAAGAAATCGACCGCAATAGGATGGCCATTAAATAACTGCAACCAGCGCGATATCACCGCTTTCGGCGTTAGTTTCTGTTGCTGCTCGGTATCTATTTTTAGCACCAAATGATAATGGTTGCTCATCACCGCATAAGCGCAAACATCAATACAAAAAACAGCTGATAATTGTTTGATTTTATTTACTATCCAGCCTCGACGATGATGATAGTTATTACTGTTATATGGATCGTCGCCACACAAATATGCTCGCCGTACACAGCGATTAATCACATGATAAAAAGGCGTGATTTGAGGCTCGATCAATTTGCGTCTTGAGATTGTCATTGGTTTCACCATAAGCAACTTGAAGCTTAATTGTAGTAGCTCATGGTTAATGTGCAAGGATATGGCTGTCCATTTTTTGTTTATTTTTTTGAAAAGGTATGGCTGTCCACTTTTTTATTTAAGAAATCGACCGCAATAGGATGGCCATTAAATAACTGCAACCAGCGCGATATCACCGCTTTCGGCGTTAGCTTCTGTTGCTGCTCGGTATCTATTTTTAGCACCAAATGATAATGGTTGCTCATCACCGCATAAGCGCAAACATCAATACAAAAAACACCTGATAATTGTTTGATTTTATTTACTATCCAGCCTCGACGATGATGATAGTTATTACTGTTATATGGATCGTCGCCACACAAATATGCTCGCCGTACACAGCGATTAATCACATGATAAAAAGGCGTGATTTGAGGCTCGATCAATTTGCGTCTTGAGATTGTCATTGGTTTCACCATAAGCAACTAGAAGCTTAATTGTAGTAGCTCATGGTTAATGTGCAAGGATATGGCTGTCCATTTTTTGTGGCTGTCCATTTTTTGTTTTTTTGAAAAGGTATGGCTGTCCACTTTTTTATTTTTGTTGATATACATCTAAAAATTAAATTTTCATTCAGATAAATAATCTAAATTAATTTAAAATCACAATATATAATTCATTTTTAATCTTTATCATGTTTAAAAAATATATCGTTCCTTCAGTACTATTAAGCTTTTCTAATATGGCTCTTGCCGATTCTCAGCAAATTTCTCTTAATAATGGCACCTATAATATTCCTGCTATTTTTTCTATACCTGATAACAAAACAGATCAGCAAGCTATGCCTGCAGTGATCATGCTTCATGGCACAGGAACACAAAAAGATGAAGTGGGTAATTTATATAAATCCTTAAGTGGAAAATTAGAAGCATTAGGGATTGCATCTATTCGTATCGATTTTGCAGGTAGTGGTGACAGTAAAACATCAGATTTAGAATATTCTTTATCTTCTGCTGTTCTCGATGGAAAGACCGCTTTTAACTATCTTCAAGCTAATCCACAAATAGATAAAAATCGTATTGGTGTTATTGGTTTTAGCCAAGGCGCATTGATTTCACAATTATTAGTAATCGAAGAGCCCAAGATTAAATCGTTAGCTGTCTGGTCTCCTGCTACCGGTAATGGTATTGAGCCAATGAAAGCTTTTTTTGAGCAATACTATGACGAAGCAAAACAAAACGGTTACGCATTAATTAAATATGATTGGCGCCCATCATTTAAAGTTAACCTAACATGGTTTGAACAATTAAAAGCACAACAATCTTTAACATTAATGAAGCAATTTACAGGATCCCTATTAGCGATTTCGGGCACTAACGATACCGTCTTACCGTGGGAAAATGCCAATACATTGATTATGGCATCAGGTAGTAAGGATGCAACAGCTATCATCGTCAAAGATGGTGATCATATTTTTAACGTCTTTGACCCAACAGCACATCAAAGTAAAGACCTATTAGAAATAACAGCCAATTGGTTTAATTCACGTTTATAACGCTTTGATTAGTAGAGATTAACAAGATTTACAGTATTTCAGATACGAAAAAGCCGCTGATAAATCAGCGGCTTTTCAATGTGTGGCGGAGAGATAGGGATTTGAACCCTAGATACGCTATAAACGTATGCCGGTTTTCAAGACCGGTGCTTTCAACCACTCAGCCATCTCTCCATGGCGCGTATAATACTGCACCAATAAATAGCTGTAAACCAAAAAGAAATTAACTGCTTAATTTTAAAGCATTCTAGTAGTTATTTTACTCAAAAATACAATTAAACAACAAAAGAGACATATTAGAGCACAATAAACGTACTCATTGCTATACTATAGCCAGAATCTTTATTTTCATTATCTCAGTAATGATCCGTTATAATATAAACAGTTAACCTATTATTAAATTGAAAAACACATGGCAAACAAATCAGATTTTACGGACGAAGAATACCAAGCTTTTGCTCAATTAATGGATGCTTATAATCGAACTTTTGCAATTTCACTCACAACTCTCACTTTATCTATTTTAGGTTTTATTGTTGCTGAGACTCAAATCGGTTACGCCATTACCAATAATATTCGCTGGATTTTTGGATTATTAGTAGCTTTACCGTTAACGATTACTGTTATTGGTTCTAAACGTGATTTCAATAACCTTTCATTTAGCATGCCTAAAACAATTTTATATTCCATACTCAACGCTATAAGTCTTATCACTATAATTGCTTTGGTTTTTAGCATTAATTAACGCTCAACATTTAACCAAATTAAAAATCCCACCATTGAACTTCATAATGAACCATCAAACCATTGGCGGTTCATTTATTAAACATTAACTGTAACCCGTTGATAATAATAAAACAATCATTAACATGTATTTTAAATGAATCTTTTATATTGACGGAACACCCACCGAGGAATAACATGTATTAAAAATACAACTTATGCGATTAAGGAATTTTAAAATGGCTATTCATGTTAAGAATAATATTACTTGGGTTGGACAGCGTGATTGGGAAGTTCGTGATTTTCATGGCACAGAATATAAAACAACCCGTGGTACTAGCTATAATAGTTATTTAATTCGTGAAGGTAAAAATGTATTGATCGATACTGTTGATCATAAATTTACTTTGGCTTTTCTTCAAAATTTAGAACAGGAAATTAATCTTAACGACATTGATTACATCGTTATTAATCATGCCGAAGAGGATCACGCAGGTGCATTAACTGAGTTGATGAGTCGTATTCCGAATACACCTATCTATTGTACAGAAAATGCAATTGATTCAATTGTCGGTCACCACCACCATCCAGAATGGAACTTCAACACCGTAAAAACAGGTGATACGCTTGATATTGGTAATGGTAAAGCATTAGTGTTTGTTGAAACGCCAATGTTGCACTGGCCTGATAGCATGATGACATACATGACTGAAGATGCAGTCCTGTTTAGTAATGATGCTTTTGGTCAACATTATTGCGATGAACGCCTATTTAACGACGAAGTCGATCAAAACGAACTACTCGATCAATGTCTACGTTATTACTCAAATATTTTGACGCCATTTAGTCCTTTAGTAACCAATAAAATTCATGAAGTTTTAGGCTTTAATTTACCTGTTGATATGGTCGCAACATCACATGGTGTTATTTGGCGCGATAACCCTACTCAGATTATTGAAAAATACCTTGAGTGGGCTAATCAATATCAAGAAAACCGCATCACTATTTTCTATGATTCTATGTCTAATAACACTCGAATGATGGCTGATGCTATTGCACAAGGGATCACTGAAGTTGACGATGACGTTATTGTACGGATCTTCAATGTTGCTCGTCACGATAAGAATGAAATTCTAGCGAATATGTTCCGCTCAAAAGGGGTACTTGTTGGTTCATCAACCATGAATAATGTCATGATGCCTAAAGTCGCGGGTTTACTTGAAGAAATTACTGGCTTACGTTTTAAAAATAAAAAAGCTGGTGCATTTGGTAGCTATGGCTGGAATGGTGGTGCTGTCGATCGTATTCACGCCCGTTTAACTGATGCTGGTTTTTTCACTACCGTTGGTCTTAAAACGAAATGGCGTCCAGATGGAAAAGCATTACAACAATGTCGTGAACACGGCAAAAAAATAGCCAAAGAATGGGCTCAAACTGAACGCCCATATGATCATTACACACCTTTCACAACCCAAATAACACCAGCATCAACTATACAAGTTGCAATTGATACACCAGAAATAGTCGAACCAACATCCGTTATTGAAGTAAAACCTACAACAAATACCGAATGTTGCACACAAGCAACCGCTGGCCAAAAAATGTTATGTACTGTGTGTCAGTGGATCTACGATCCAGCAGTAGGTGAACCTAACCAAGATGTTGCTCCCGGTACATTATGGCAAGATGTTCCTGACAGTTTTCTCTGCCCTGAATGTGGTATCGGTAAAGAAGTATTTGAACCTATAAACTAAAATAAGGTTAGCGCGTATAATGTCCAATCCAATTATTGTCATTGGCAGTGGCTTTGCTGCTTACCAATGGGTGAAATCATTTAGAAAGCTCGACCAAAAGACTGCAATAACTTTAGTAACCGCAGATCAAGGTGCTGATTATTCAAAGCCTGAGCTAAGCCATGTGTTTAGTCGAGATCAACAACCAACAGATCTTATTAAACAAACCGCTGTTGAATTTGCTACAGAACATAATATTGAATTACTCACTAATACGATCGTTGATGAGATCAATACCGACCATCAATGGATTCGTTTTAATCAGCAGCAATGGCATTATTGTTCATTGATTATTGCAACGGGTGCCAAATCTTTTGTCCCTAAATTTGAAGGGAATGCATTAGATAAAATCATTACATTAAATAGCCTTGATGAGTTAACACGTAACCACTCAAAAATTACTACAGCAAAACATATTACTATTTTAGGTGCGGGATTAATTGGCACTGAAATAGCCATAGATTTAGCTACAACAGGCAAGAAAATTACCTTATGCGATAAAGCCGCTGCCATGATGCCGACGTTACTGCCTGAGTTTATTGCCGCCGAGTTACATCATATACTGCAGCAAAAAAATATAGATCTACAATTAAATACTACCATCACTGCAATAAATACTGATGGTAAACAAATAACGATCTCGCAATTAAATAACAAAACGATACATACTGATGTTGTCATTGCCGCAATGGGATTAACACCACAAATTCGTTTAGCTCAACAAGCAGGAATCAAGACTAACCAGGGTATTATCGTTAATAATATGCTGCAAACATCGGCAGCTAATGTCTATGCCATTGGAGATTGTGCTGAAATAAATGGCAAAATAAGTGCGTTTATTCAACCAATTATGTTATCAGCAATGGCACTTGCCAAGACGTTGGCTGGAACGCCGACACCATTATCATTACCACCTATGTTAATCAAAGCCAAAACACCTTGGTTACCGTTAAGTTTAGCAGGAATAACCACTATGGAAGATATTCATTGGCAAATAGAGCGAGACAATGACGGTTATGTTGCTAAAGCGCACACTGATGATCAAACCTTAATCGGCTTTATTGCTACGCATAATAAGCAAAAACACGCCTTCGCATTATTAAGACAATTATCACCAACGTTATAATTCATTCAAATATTAACGCTATTTTCAGGCCCACTATTATTGTGGGCCAATTGTTTATCTCATCATGACATTACAGCGTTTATCTTTAATAAATAAATACACATATTTATTAAGGTGACATTATTCGTATCAGTCCACTCCAGCCAACCGATGCTCAATTTAATACTCATGAAATAAAAGTTAATAAAAACGTCAATAAATCTGACATATAACCATGCCAATATTGTGGTTTTTAGACGTAACGGTATTAATAGGCATGTTCACAAGACGATTATTCTTAAAAGGTACAGTAGCAACAATGGTCGCTACTTATTTGACTGGCTGTAATTCAAGTAGCAACAACAGTAATGACGATAAAGACAATACGCATCAAGATTGGAAATTGGTCATTTTACCTGATACTCAAAAATACTCTGAAAATAGCCCTGAACGTTACTTATCTCAAACTCAATGGATTGCTGATAATTGGAAAAATGAGCGTATCCCTTTTACGATCCATTTAGGTGATTTAGTTGAGCACGACGATCAACCAACAGAATGGCAAGCTGCAACCCAAGCGATGGATATTTTAGGCGCTTCAATAAATACCCCTTACTCCGTCTTATGTGGAAATCATGATTTAGCTGAGGGTGATAAATATGATATCAATCGACAAGATAGCGAACCGTTCCTAAACTACTTTTCTCAAGATAAGCTTTTATCAGTAACAACTTGTATTACTGTTAGTGAATGTGGCTTTAACAGTTGCCACCTCTTTAAAGCACCCAATAGCGATCAGCAATTTTTAGTCTTTGCTATTGATTGGAATCCATCACCACAAACATTTGATTGGGTACAACAAGTTCTCGATGATTATAAAGAAATACCCGCCATCTTCTCGACCCATCAATTATTAAATATTGATAGTGATGGTAAAAGCCCACTTATCACCTCAAAAGGCTTTGAATTTTGGATCGACTTTATCCACAAAAATGACCAAATATTCTTAACCATTAATGGTCACCATCATGGTGCTGCGAATATGGTTGCGCAAAATGCCTATGGCCGTGATGTATTAATGATGGTCGTCGACTACCAAGCTATGTATTGGGGTGGAAATGGTATGTTGCGCACTATTGGCTTTGACTACAGTAATAATAAATTAGTCATACGTTCATTTTCACCTTGGGTACAGAATATACCAGAAGATGAACGCACCCCCTTCGATCTACCAGATTTGACTGACGAATGTAACCAGTTTGAGTTTCCAATCAATTTCAATGACCGTTTTAGTCAATTAAATGAGGGAGAAATTATTACTCCTCCTGGCCTTATTGATGGCACTGTTGGTTACTGGTTGTTAGATCAAGAAAATATGATGCGCGTTGATAATGAAGGCGATATCACGACCATGTTTCAAGATCTATCCGGTAATGGTAGTCATTTTAAAATGCAACCCAGAAAAGCAAATCAAGCTGCTTTAAACAGCTATTTTGACTTTTCGAACTCAAAACCTAATAGCGGTAATTCATCTGGTTCTATTTTACTTAAAGGAAATAAAGCTACAGATAGCGGCGCTTATTTATCAACACTAGGTTCTGCTCTTACCCAAAATAACTGGGAACAAGGCTATACCATCGAAACTTTTCTCCAACTACCTGATGATTGGGAAAGTGATCGCTCTCGCTGGGGAGGTATTTTTTGCCAACAGGCCAGTTGTAATGATTTTACCCCTAACAGCGGTGAAGATCCGGCTATTGTAATGGCGATTTCTTCCTTACGCGAAATGCAATGGGTAACCATGGACAATAAAAAACAAGATACAACAACGGCTTGGTCATGGGATCTAGGCACCTCACGTTGGTTCCATATCGCTATTATTAACGATGGCCGATTCACGAAGATGTACATTGATGGTATTGAAGTTATGCGTAACCCAGAGCAACAAAGTACCGGTATTGCTATTAAAGAAAATGCTAATTGGTTAATTGGTTCTTCTTGTTCAAATGGTGAATTACATAATCCATTATATGGCTATGTTAGTGAGTTAAGAATAGTCAATCGTGCTCTGACGCTTAATGAATTACTCTTTAATAACTAGCTGTTATTTTATACGTTCGAATTAACAGGCCGCTAAGCTCCCCAATAAAGAGTACCAACTGAACTAAGAGGGAATTGTTATAGTAGTGGAAGCTAGCACCCTACTCTCGCGATCTCGAAACTCGAAACTCGAAACTCGAAACTCGAAACTCGAAACTCGAAACTCGAAACTCGAAAACTCGAACCCCAGCTTCACCAAACTCCAAACGTAAAAAAGCCCGCAATTGCTTGCGGGCTTTTCTATTTGGCTTCACTCTACTGGACTTGAACCAGTGACATATAAATTAACAGGCCGCTAAGCTCCCCAATAAAGAGTACCAACTGAACTAAGAGGGAATTATATGATGGTTGAAGCTAGCACCCTACTCTCGAAACTCGAAACTCGAAACTCGAAAACTCGAAAACTCGAAAACTCGAAAACTCGAACCCCAGCTTCACCAAACTCCAAACGTAAAAAAGCCCGCAATTGCTTGCAGGCTTTTCTATTTGGCTTCAGTCTACTGGACTTGAACCAGTGACATGTAAATTAACAGGCCGCTAAGCTCCCCAATAAAGAGTACCAACTGAACTAAGAGGGAATTGTATGATGGTTGAAGCTAGCACCCTACTCTCGCGATCTCGAAACTCAAAACTCAAAACTCAAAACTCGAAACTCGAAACTCGAAAACTCTACACTCGCTTCACCAAACTCCAGACGTAAAAAAGCCCGCAATTGCTTGCGGGCTTTTCTATTTGGCTCCCTCTACTGGACTTGAACCAGTGACATACGGATTAACAGTCCGCCGTTCTACCAACTGAACTAAGAGGGAATTATATGGTGGTGGGAGAAGGATTCGAACCTTCGAAGGCAGTGCCGGCAGATTTACAATCTGCTCCCTTTGGCCACTCGGGAATCCCACCGAAATTTAATGGTGCCGACTACCGGAGTCGAACTGGTGACCTACTGATTACAAGTCAGTTGCTCTACCTACTGAGCTAAGTCGGCACACTAATTTCTTTTTTATTGCTAAGCCTAAACTCAACAATTAAATTTGGCGGAGAGATAGGGATTTGAACCCTAGATACGCTATAAACGTATGCCGGTTTTCAAGACCGGTGCTTTCAACCACTCAGCCATCTCTCCAATGGCGCGAATAATAGCGGCTTCCTATTACTCTGTAAACCCTTTATTTATAAAGAATAACTCAACCGAACAGCATTTATTCAATTCGATCCTTCTCTGTTCAATCATGCGCACTATTCACGCTATATCTTCACATCGATGACTTGCTGACCGCAATAATATGTCATAAAAAGCTTTCGCTGCAGGTCCAGTCTTAGCTGCTTTAGGAAGCGTTAAATGTAGCGGTACTTGATATTTTTGTGCCTGTTCAACTTCAAGTACAACCACTTGAGCATTATTCCTATCTCTCACCATATGTTTCGGTAAACGACAATAACCAACACCTTGTTCTACAGCTTGAAATGCATGATCAAAATTATCAACGGTAATACGTTGTCTCGACTTCAACCAACCAACATCCTGCTGACGTTTTTGTGCCGGTTCACAGCCTAAATCTCTGATCACTATTTGAGGCAGCATCGACATATCAGTAAGAGAGACTATTGTTTTTAATGCCAATGGATGATACTTAGCCACTATTGGCACCATGGTTATAACACCAAAAGCTTCTGCTGGATAATTTGTTATTGGTAAATTAATAATTGAAATATCAGCCAATTCCTTCATTACCATATCAGTAGTTTTTGTTAATGATGTTTCAACAACTTGAATTGAGGTTGCCCCATTAGCACTGATGTATTGCTGCATTGGCTTATAGAGCCAAGTTAAATCACATAAATGGTCTACAGCAATGGTTATTTCAGATTCAAAGCCTCTGGAAAGCTGCTGGCTTATATCTTCTAATTCACGCGCTTGTTCTAGCATCGTCGTTGCACGTCGTAATAAAGATTTACCTTCTTCAGTCAATACCGCTCGACGCCCTTGTACCTCAACAAGTGCAATACCTAATTGTGACTCAAGCTTTTTAACTGAATAAATAAGAGTGGTATGGCTTTTGTTTAATACAATTGCTGCCGCTTGAAAACTACCTGCACGATCGATTTCATACAATGTTAGCCACTGGTCTAATGTGCTTTTCAATCTCATATGTCTAATTTTTTCACAGTTAAATCCAATATTATGAACTTTCCTGTTTATTTTTTATAGAGAATAATACATCACACAAACTCATACATTAAAGAGACGAGCAGATGACTAAGCTACTTCAAGTTGATTTTGAATTTAACGGACCTTTTGGCGAAGAGATGACAGTTGCATTGATGGATCTTGCTAAATCTATCAACCAAGAACCAGGGATGATTTGGAAAATTTGGACTGAAAACGCACAACAAAAATTAGGTGGTGGGATCTATCTTTTTGAAACTGAAGCAACAGCAAAGGAATATTTAGCTATGCACACTGTACGCTTGCAACAATTAGGAATATCTCAAGTACGTGGCGTTATTTTTGATATTAATCAACCACTCACCAATATTAACCAAGGACCAACAACTGACACCTTCTCGTATTAAGGCGCCAATATGACAAATAAAACATTTTTAACATTCCATGGTTGTATTTATTTAGTTTTTGCATTAGCACTATTTTTTATTCCAAACATTATGTGGCCAATGTATGGCGTTGAAATAAATGACAAATATGCTTACTTTTTATCACAACATACCACTATTTTTTTAGGCGGTATTGCAGCGATTAGTTTACTGCTAAGAGATATTGAGGCTGGTATTACTGCGAAAAAACTATTCACTGCATTATTAATTTTAAATATTTTAGGTGCTTTAATTACAGTTTATGCTGGCGTTACGGGGATTTTTGTTGGTTTTGGTTGGAGTGATCCTGCTTTTTTCATTACTCTTTCGATTTTCACCTATCTACAATTAAAAAAACAATAAAGAGTACCAACTGAACTAAGAGGGAATTATATGGTGGTTGAAACTAGCACCCTATTCTCGTAACCTCAAAACTCTACACTCGCTTCACCAAACTCCAGACGTAAAAAAGCCCGCAATTACTTGCGGGCTTTTCTATTTGGCTCCCTCTACTGGACTTGAACCAGTGACATGTAAATTAACAGGCCGCTAAGCTCCCCAATAAAGAGTACCAACTGAACTAAGAGGGAATTGTATGGTGGTTGAAGCTAGCACCCTATTCTCGTAACCTCAAAACTCGCCACCCGACGATCGAACCCCAGCTTCACCAAACTCCAAACGTAAAAAAGCCCGCAATTGCTTGCGGGCTTTTCTATTTGGCTCCCTCTACTGGACTTGAACCAGTGACATACGGATTAACAGTCCGCCGTTCTACCAACTGAACTAAGAGGGAATTATATGGTGGTGGGAGAAGGATTCGAACCTTCGAAGG